>NZ_CBFHWH010000045.1:0-17035 GCF_965659035.1 Aequoribacter sp.
AACTTCACCATAACCAGAAATACAATACACAGATTCCAAGTGATTCTGGTAGTGCAACCGAAAGTCTTTGCCTGCGTAAATCGTGGTTATATGAAACGAGAAGCCCATGTGGTCATCTTTTAATAGCAACCTAGTACTCTCCCAATTGCCATCGGGTGAAATGACTCGGCGGGCGGAACGGTTCGCTTCATTAAGTGTACGTACAATCATTGGTGCATCCTTAGCTCGCCATAAAGTAATCAGTCGGTGTTGGAATTTTTGTCTCGGCCCGACAAACCTCTTTAATTGCTGCCTCGAGTATGTCCAAACCTTTTTTGAGGTTGATATCAGATATAGTCAAAGGGCACAGCAGCTTCACCACCTGATCGTCAGCGCCACTCGTTTCGATAACCAACTTGCGCTCGAAGGCTGCCTTTGTGATCTTGCCTGCAATGTCGCCGTTGACACAAAACAGGCCTCGCATCATACCTCGGCCCAAGACTTGGAATTGTTCATCACCGTATTGAGAAGCGATGTGGCGTAAGCGTTTGCCAATGTATTCGCCTTTGCGCTTGATAGACTTAGCAAAGTCCGGTGTAGACCAGTAGTGCTCGAGGGTAGCGGTGGCCGTCACAAAGGCTAAATTGTTGCCCCGAAAGGTACCGTTGTGCTCTCCCGGTTGCCATTGATCAAGATCTGGACGAATCAGTACGACCGCAAAGGGTAGACCATATCCACTCAACGACTTGGAAAGAGTCACAATATCGGGTTTTATGCCCGCAGCTTCAAAACTAAAAAAATCGCCCGTGCGGCCACAACCAGCCTGAATATCGTCAACGATTAGTAGCACGTCGTGCTTACGACAGACAGCCTCAAGATTCTTAAGCCAACCCAACGACGCAACATTGATACCGCCTTCGCCCTGAACAGTTTCGACGATAACAGCGGCCGGCAGATCAACACCTGAGCTCGAGTCCGACAAAACTTTATCAAGGTAAGCCGTAGTGTCGATATCGCTACCGAGATAACCGTCAAAAGGCATTCTAGCAACGCCAGATAAACTGACACCGGAAGCACCACGATGATGCGAGTTGCCAGTCGTTGCCAAAGAACCCAAGCTTACGCCGTGAAAGCCATTGGTAAACGATATCACGGTTTCGCGACCCGTTACGTTCCGCGCTAGCTTTAGAGCCGCCTCGACCGCATTAGTCCCAGTGGGACCAGTAAATTGAACCACGTAGTTGAGCCCGCGCGGTTCAAGAATCGTTGAGTTAAGGGCTTCTAAAAACCCAGCTTTCGCTCGTGTATGAAGATCTAGACCGTGGCTGATCCCATCATCTTCAATGTAACGTAGTAAAGCACCCTTTAGCAGGTCATTGTTGTGACCATAGTTTAAGGTGCCAGCACCCGCCAAAAAATCGAGGTAAGCGTGACCTTCCACATCATAAAGATGCTCGTCTTTGGCTCTCGAAAAAATACAGGGAAATGAACGTGCATAGGATTGAACTTCAGATTCAATCTCATCAAATATTGTCATGGTGATATTCCTAGCGGTGAGTTAAAGGGCCCGATACGGACCAGGTATTCGGAGTCATGTAATCCAGCAAAATGCTCCGATTGATCAAGCCAAATGTTTGAGGTCAAAGAGACTTGGTAGTAGTCAGCCAGACCCTCGAACAAGGCCCAGGACACTCGGTTGTCTCGAGTTATGGTGGTCTCAATGAATTTGAGCCCACCACCTAAACCGGCGTCGACAAGATGGCAAAGCATCTTTTTAGCGAGCCCCTTCCCGCGTGCGGCTTGCGCAACAGCAACCTGCCAGACAAACAGCGTGTCGGGTGCTTCAGGCTGATAGTATCCCGTAATCGCACCGCACAGCTGGCTATGACTCTCAACAGCAACCGACGTGTCCGCAAAATGAGTGCATTGCAAAAAGTTCAGGTAGGCAGAGTTCGTATCGAGTGGGGGGCATTGTGCCACCAGAGCATGTAGTTTTTGCCCATCGCCCTTCATGAGCTTGCGGAAGTACACAGTAATCTCTTCTTGACTATTTTGGTTTCAAAAGTTTCATAGCGCCTATCAGAAACAGAGCCTATATTTAAGGGAAATCTAAAAAATTTCGCGCCAATTTACTTTCAGCTCAAACTAGTTTACTGGTAGACGACAAAAATGTCTAGCTTCACAGAGGAAGCTAGACAGAGTGACTTATCTATCGCGGTGAAAGGATACGAGGATTACGCCGAAGCCAAGTACGCTCGCCAATCCCCAAACCTACTGACATCCTGAGCGCCGGAATCAACGCAGCCGGCTGCTGCAATAAAACCTTTCACTTCTCGACCATCAGTTAAGGTCACGGTGCCCAAACCCAGCGGCGCGGGAATGCCCTGCAAAAAAGAACCTACAGAGTCAATCGGCAAACGCCAAAGCTCGGCACCAATGGAGGAGCCATTCTCCAAATCACCGACCAGCGCCGGACGTTTAACACCACCGCCCGGAAGCGCAAACAAGCGATAGGTCGGCGCCGTTTTAACCACCTCTAACAAGTACCCGCCCCGCTCTCGCAATTGGGGATTTAAGGGCAAACCCTCCATGTGCGCCCCGCAGACCAACAGATCAAAATAGCGACTGTCGGCCACCGGTTTATCGCGACCCTCAGTGACTGCACCGATATTCAAGCGCCGAGCAATAGACAGTAAGGTGCGATCGCTGCAACGCGAGCCAACCAACGTCAGCCCAAAAGGCAAACCTTGGGATGTCGCCCCCGCGGGAATGGCGAGACCGGCGTAATCCAATAAGTTCATGTAGTTGGTGTAGTAACCCAAGTTAGTGTTGTACAGGACAGGTTCGGCTTCGAGCTCAGCCAAGGTATACAAACGCCCTGCTGTCGGGGTTAGCATGGCATCGACTTGCGCTAACTGCGCGTCACACAAGCGTTTTAGCGCTTTTAATTGATACTGCGCTTTGAAACACGCGGCGGCCGAGAGGTCTGCCCCCCCCTGAATGATACCGCGCACCACAGGGTTCACTTTATCGGGATACTGGTTTAACGGTTCTTCGCAAGCCAAAGTCCGCTCAGCCACCCAGGGGCCCGAATAGAGCAAGGAGGCCGCCTCGGCAAAAGGCTCAAAGTCGAGCTCTATCAGTTCGATGCTCGTATCAGTTTGGATTCTAGCCAAGGCGGCATCGTAAGCTTGTTGGTAATGGGCATCGCCAAAAAACTGAAGTTGCGAAGGCTTAATTACGCCCAGTTTGAGTGGGCCCGAGCGACGCCCCTCGGTTCTTGCGGCGTTGCTGTCGACGTTGACTTGTGCAAATGGGTCGGCTGAATCAAACGCATCCATCACCGCAAACGCGGCCGATGCGGTCTCAAGATCTTTGGCGAACACCGTAACGCAATCCAAACTGCGGCAGGCCGGCACCACACCAGATGTTGAAACCAGCCCCAAGCTCGGCTTCAACCCATATAAATCATTGAAGGCAGCAGGCACACGGCCTGAACCCGCCGTGTCGGTACCCAAAGCAAAGCTCACCATATTCAAGGCGGTGGCCACCGCAGACCCCGAACTACTACCGCCGCTAATGTAAGCGGCGTTGACGCTGTTCTGCACCGCGCCATAGGGCGAACGCGTACCGTTAAGGCCGGTCGCAAACTGGTCGAGATTTGTTTTACCGATCGGAATGGCTCCCGCATCAATCAGCACCTGAACGACAAACGCGGAGCGCTCGGGCAGGTACGAGAACTCGGGGCAAGCGGCCGTCGTTGGCACTCCTGCTAGATCGATGTTGTCTTTTATGGCAAAGGGCACACCCCATAAGGGCGATTGCCGTGGATCAGTATCATCTAAGTACTGGCAGTAGGCCTCAAGCTCTGAATCCTTCAAACAATAAATCCAAATCGGGTTATCGGCATGTGCAGCTATCCGTTCTTTGACCACTGCTAGAAGCTGTCGCGGCGTACCACCCTGCGCGTAGAATTGACGAACATTGGTGATATCAAGCTTCATTGCTAGTCTCCTTAAGTACGCACAGAGTTTGGCCTGCGGTGATGCGCGCGCCTGCACCTAGGGGTAGGCGATACACCCTGCCCGCCCTGGTGGCGACCACCGGAATCTCCATTTTCATGGATTCAAGTACCACCAGGGTTTGACCGGGAACAACCGTGTCGCCTTCGGCTACCGAGTGCTGCCAAACGCTGCCCGATACAGGGCTATCCACTAAAATTGCGCCTTGTGGCCAATTTTCTGATTGGGTAAGCTCAGGGGCCTCTTCCACTTCAAAATGGAACTGCCCATCGCGGTGCCAACGCGCCAGCTCATCGGCAAAGGCCTGCTCGCGTTGCAACTTAAAGGCTTGGATCGATTCTTCTTGGCTGTCGACAAACGCTTGATAATCAGCCAGCGAAAAACGGGTTTCTTCAATTCTGATTGCGTGCTGGCCGGTCGGAAAATCCCGCCGCATCTGCATAAGCTCATCATGACCGACTTCGTAAAAGCGAATCTGATCAAAAAAGCGCAACAGCCAAGGCTGTTGAAACTGTGCGGTCTGTTGATAGCGATTCCACATCTGCAAGGTACGACCAACGAACTGGTAACCGCCGGGCCCCTCCATGCCGTAAACACACAGGTAAGACCCACCAATACCGACGGAATTTTCGGCCGTCCAAGTCCTTGCTGGGTTGTACTTAGTCGTCACCAATCGGTGCCTAGGATCCACGGGCGTCGCGACCGGCGCTCCGAGATAAACGTCACCCAAACCCAGTACCAAATAGCTGGCATCAAACACGACACTCTTAACGGCCTCGATATCTTTCAGGCCGTTAATGCGTCGAATAAACTCAAGGTTACTGGGGCACCACGGCGCATTCGCGCGCACCGACTGCATGTATTTATCAATGGCTTGCTGGCAGGCCTCATCGTTCCAAGACAAGGGCAAGTGCACAACACGCGAAGGCACCTCTAACGAGTCAAGTTGGCTTGCTAACACACGCTCGGCGGCCACCACAGTATCAATGACACTTTGTAGGCTAATCGTCTGCGAATCGTAGTGGATTTGAAGCGAGCGGATACCTGGGGTTAATTCGCGTAAACCCTCGACCTTGGTTTCTTGCAGGTAACGCATCAAGGCATGCGCCCGAAACCGCAAGCGAATATCTAGTTCTAAGTCACCGTATTCAATCAGCAAAAAATGATCACCAGCAGGACGGAAGACAATTTCGTCGCCGAATTCTGCCGCGGGCAAACGATTAATTACTGGGGACAACGGCCGCGTATAGTTTGGTAACCGTACCGGCCGGGGTTCTAGTTCACTTAAAGCGCGATGTTGCGCCGCTTCAATAGCAACGGCAGCCTCAATAGACACCGGCTCAAAGCGCAGTCTATCGCCCGCACGTAGTTGCCCCAACTTCCACAGGTCAGCCGTAATGACGGTAGCTGGGCAAACAAAGCCCCCCAAAGACGGCCCATCGGGTCCAAGAATGACCGGCATATCGCCGGTAAAGTCTATCGAGCCAAAAGCATAAGCATTGTCGTGCAAGTTCGAGGGGTGTAACCCCGCTTCGCCGCCATCCGTTCTCGCCCATTCGGGTTTAGGGCCGATTAGGCGCACTCCGGTGCGACTCGAGTTGTAGTGAACCTCCCAAGTGGCATCAAAAAAGGTATCAATATCACTCTCGGTTAAAAAATCAGGCGCTCCGTGTGGACCGTAAATAACACGGAGTGTCCAGGCGTTAGACAACACCGGCCGCAACTCGACAGGCGCCGTTTGATGCGCACAATTCGGGTTGTTTGGCGGCAAAGCCAGCACATCGCCCGCACGTAAAGCACGTCCGTTGTGACCACCAAATTGCCCTAAAGTGAAAGTGCTGCGTGAACCCAAATATTCAGGGCAATTCAGGCCACCGCCAAAGGCGATGTAGGCGCGCGCGCCAGTGCTTGCTAACGCGCCCATCTCGAGCACGCTGCCAGCCTCGACCTCAAACACCTCATAAGGCGGGATCAGTTCACCATTGCAGGTGAACTCGGTGGTCGCACCGCCCCAAGCAATGGTGGTATCACACGAGACTTTGAAGCTAGGACCCTGCACCGCCACTTCAAATCCAGCGGCGTCGATATCGTTACCCAGCACCCGATTGAGCAAGCGAAAGGTGTAGTTATCAAAGGCACCTGAAGGTGGTACACCCACATGCCAGTAGCCACGTCGACCACGGGCATCCTGAATGGTCGTTTGAGTTCCGCCGCTGATGACATCAAGGCGCCGCGGTTGCCATTGCACATCATTCAAGTAGCGGGTGGTTATCGTCCCAGCAGTGACGACCGCATCCTGCATTAACATCTCTAAGTACTGCAGGTTGGTTTGGGTACCGTACAAGTGACTTTGACGTAAAGCGCTCGCCATTGCCTCGAGAGCCTCAGTGCGCGATGGTCGATGTACGATCACTTTGGCAATCATCGGGTCGAAATAAGGCGATATTTCCAGGCCGGCGCTCACCCAATGATCGATTCGAACATTGGGTTCATCAGTCCATTCAACGGCAGTCAGCAAACCTGGTGCCGGCGCAAAATCTTTGTAAGGGTCCTCGGCGTAGACCCGAACTTGAACAGCATGTCCCTGAGGCTTGGCGTCGAAGCTATCAAAGAATGCGTGCTCTCCGGCACCGACCTTCAACATCCATTCAACGAGATCAACCTTGAAGACTTCTTCGGTAACGCCGTGCTCTACCTGTAAGCGAGTATTTACTTCAAGAAAGTAGAACTGCTCGGTATCGGCGTCAAAAATAAATTCAACCGTGCCGGCATTACGATAACTCACAGAGGCCAACAGGTTCGCTGCGGTGCTGTGAAGGTTAGCCCGCACGTCGTCGGATAAATTTGGAGCAGGGCACTCTTCAATGACTTTTTGGTTGCGACGCTGTGCCGAGCAATCGCGCTCACCAATAGCAAGCGCTCGTCCCTGCCCGTCGCCTATGACCTGAACCTCAATGTGGCGAGCACAGGCGATAAACTTTTCGATGAAAACGCCATCATTGGAAAAATTATTTTGCCCTAAGCGGCGCACGCTGGCGTAGGCCTGCTCAAGCTCAACTTGAGATTGACACACTTGCATGCCAATACCGCCACCGCCTGCTGTGCTCTTAAGCATCACGGGATAGCCAATACGCTCAGCTTCGACTCTGGCATCATCCAGATTAGTCAATAAATCGGTCCCGGGTAACAGCGGAACATCTGCAGCCAAGGCCAGGGCCCGGGCACGATGTTTTAAACCGAATTCAATTATCTGTTCAGGGCGCGGCCCCAAAAACACGAAACCTTGCGCCTCACACGCTTGAGCGAAGTCTGCATTTTCGCTTAAAAAGCCATAGCCAGGGTGAATAGCTTGTGCATCCGTTGCTTGGGCGATCGCCAAAATTTTATCTACTGCTAAATACGTGTCAGCCGCGGGGCCTTCACCTAAACTGAAGGCGTGATCGGCTTGCTGGACATGCAGACTATCGCGATCGGATTCAGCGTAGACAGCGACCGACTCGATGCCTAAGCGACGTAACGATCGAATAATACGAGTGGCAATCGCCCCACGATTGGCGATTAATACACGTGAAAACATAACTCTCCTTGCGGGCCGTCCCGAACGCTTCTACACCTGTGGTCGTCCAAAGGTGGCGTGACTTATTCTTCCCACATCAGCACATCAATCGGTGTGGGGTTATATCCATTGCAGGGGTTATTTAATTGTGGGCAATTCGAAATCAGCATCAGAACATCCCGCTCTGCGCGCAACTCGACGTACTTACCGGGGGCCGAAATGCCGTCCTCAAAGGTCAAACCACCTTCAATGGTAATGGGCACATTCATAAAGAAATTGATGTTGTGACCGATATCCGCTTTGGTTAAGCCACACTCAGGTTTTTCTGCAATGGCCAACATCCAGCTATCGCGACAGCTGTGCATGCAACGCTTCTCTAGATCGTAACGCACGGTGTTACTCTCACTAGCGCAGGCACCGCCCAACGTATCGTGACGACCACAGGTATCGGCCACAATCGTTAACAGCGGTTTGTTGGCGGTAGAACGCAACACTGAACCTGCTGTCAGGTAGACGTTGCCTTGTTCTCGAATGGTGTCAGTTACGCTGTAGCGCTCGGTCGGACTCGAGGCGTCAAAAAAGAGCGTGTCAGCCGCCTGATTACCCTCGAGGTCAAGCAATCGAACCACATGCCCCTTAGGAATGCGTTCGAGGTAGTAGTCACCCGAGTCGACACGATCAATGCGATAAGCAGACGCTGATGTTCTCGAACTTTCAACAATCATGGTTTACTCCTTCGCTCCTAGGTAATACAAGGCGTTATTCATAAAACCTCGTTGATTTTCCGGGCACAGATTTAAGCACTCGTCGTCATCGCCTACAGGCTTCGCTAAAGTTAGGCTGATCTCGACTTGACCTGTCGGATACGAGGCACAGCTGTCTAAAGGGTGAGGGCAGGTATGCAAAATCACCAGAGTGTCCATTTCAAAGCGCAAGGTCAGGCTCTTGCCCTCGGTTTGGGCTGGGGTGCGCAAACTCATATTGCCCTCAGCATCGGTCACGACAGAGCTAAACCAGTTGATGTTGGCGGGTAGGGCATTGGCGGTAAGCCCATATTTTTCAAGCTCGACAAGAAAGGCGTCATACCCGTTCTGATGCCAGTCGTTGCGGTCAGTCTGATAGTTCCGCGCACCAAACATTTGCTCTATGTGGCTCGCGTGGGTATTACCGCAGACGGTATCGTGCCATTGCACGTCATCGTGCGTAATCGACGCAAAAATCCGCCCCATATCCGAGTACAGGCAGTTGCCTTGCGCCAACTTAAAGGTATGTTGCGCCTTCAAAGTATCGGGGGCGTTGTATCGTTCGTACAGGTTCTCGGGATTGTAAAACACCATCCCCACGTTCGAACCGCCACTCAGGTCCGTCAGCGTCATTTGGACGCCACGGCGCACTTTTAACGACCAATGCTTGCCTGCGTCGAGCTTGGTCACATAATTATCCATGATCTAATCCTTTACTCTGTTACTCTGTTCGTTGATCTATCTGAGCTAGAGTCTTCTCGTAATCGTCTTCGCTGGTCGTAGCCAAATTAAGGTCGTAGGTCACCGAGGCACCGTAAGCTTGAGGTGCATGAGGATCATGCCGGCGCTTATCAAAAACCCAGAGCCGGGTCCCCAACGAGAAGCCTTCTTTCAGATCGTGCGTCACCATAAATACCGTTAACCCAAACGAAGCCCAAAGATTTTTGAGCAGTACATGCATATCATTGCGAATGCCGGGATCAAGGGCCCCAAAGGG
Source organism: Aequoribacter sp. (assembly GCF_965659035.1). NCBI lineage: Bacteria > Pseudomonadati > Pseudomonadota > Gammaproteobacteria > Cellvibrionales > Halieaceae > Aequoribacter > Aequoribacter sp. The sequence goes on from NZ_CBFHWH010000045.1 coordinate 9,298, forward strand.
TTCATCGAGCAATAGAATTCGTGGTTTAGCAATCAGCGCTTGGGCGATTGCTAAACGTTGACGCATGCCACCCGAGAGGGCTTGAGGGTACTGATCGGCCGAGGCCGTTAGACCTACGCGCTCAAGCATTTCGAAGGCCGCCTGATTAGCCTCGCGCTTGGCGCGACCGAATAAGCGCCCTGTGATACCCGATTGTGCCAAGGCTGGCGCGGCCATGACATTCTGCAATACAGTCATGTGCGGAAACACCGAGTACTGCTGAAAAACAATGCCTCGATCTGGGCCAGGTTCGGCTGCAATCGGCTCCCCATCCAAGCGTATTTCACCCTGCGTCGCCGATTGGGTACCCAACAGTAAATTTAGAAAAGTGCTCTTGCCGCAACCCGACGCCCCTACCATGGTCACGAACTCGCCTTCCTTGACCGACAAGGACAGATCTTCCAGTACGGTATTATCGCCGTAGCGTTTCCAAACTTTTTCGACCTCAATCATCGCTCGTCTCCCGCTAAGCGATCCCATGGAAAACACAGGTAATTAATTCGCGCCAAAATCCAGTCAAAGGTAAAGGCCAGCAGGGTAATCCAAGCGACGTACGGCAGAATTACATCCATGGCCATATAACGTCGCACCAGAAAGATTCGGTAGCCAAGGCCGTCGGTAGACGCAATTGCCTCAGCGGCAATTAAGAACAACCACGCGGCGCCTAGAGAAAGCCGCACGGCATCAATTAAGCGGGGCATAATCTGAGGAAGAATCACGCGCAGAATAATTTGCGCGGTATTCGCGCCCAAGGTCTGGGCTTTTATTAATTGCTCTGATGGTATTTCTTGTGTGCGCCGCTGAATATCGCGGGCAATAAAAGGCATAACACCGATGGCAATTAATACCACTTTTGACAACTCACCCAACCCCAGGACAATGAAAAGGATGGGCAAAACCGCCAAGGGTGGAATTAAAGAAACGATGGTTAACAAAGGGTTTAGGGTAGATCCCACCGAGGGTAGGGCGCCAGTGAGCACACCTACAATTAACCCCGTCAATGCCGCGATACCCACACCCAAGCCCAAGCGAATCAAGCTACTCTGAGTGTCGACCCAGAACAAATACTCGCCGGTGCGTTTGCTCGGCTCAAAGGCCATGCGTTTGATTGCGTCACCAAACTGCTCGAAGCTTGGCAGCAACTTATCCGCCTCGTTTTCAGCGAGTCGCGCTTCGGATCCGGCCATATAAAGTAACAGCAGCATGATCAGAGGCACTAAACCAAGCATGACACTGAGTGCTCGCGAGGGCCGCCTGTTAATCCATCGTTTCATAATGATCCTTAAAACTTAAGAGTCCGAGGGGCGAGCTTTACAGCTCGCCATCCGCCGCCATCTTCATGTAGGTAGGATCAAAGCGTAGCTTCACGTTGGTCGTAGAACCGTAGGTGCCCGCCGGAGTTTCAATACCGATAAATCCGGCATCAGGTGCGCCTTCGCCCAGCAAACCGTGATCAAACGAAAACTCAGCCACTTTTTTCATGGTGTCATAAACGACTTGGCTTTCAGTCAACGCGAGCGCTTCTGCTGGGGTATAGAACATCTGAGTGCTAGCTAGCTGCGCATCGTAACCGGCCAAATCCGTACCCGAGGCTTCACCTAGGAAAGTTCGCACCGCTGCGCCTTCGGGCGTTTGTGCCGACATTAACGCCATCGTTTCATACCAGGCGCCAACCAACGCTTTGCCCAAATTGGGGTTCTCGGCCAGCGTTTCGGTATTGATCACCAACATATCAATGATTTCGCCTGGCGTCGCAGCAGAATCAAATACAATGTGGCTATCGGGCATTGCGGCGATTTCAGAGACTAGCGGATTCCAAGTCACCACAGCACTCACATCATCGGTAGTGTATACCGCCACCATATCGGCGTCGGACGTGTTAATGACCTGAACATCGCGCTCAGACAAACCCACCGACTCCAGCGCACGCGCCAGTAAATAGTGCGAAACACTCAGCTCCACTAAGTTAACCGACTGCCCCTTGATGGCGGCAAGGTCCTTTTCACCTTTCAGGATGATCGCGTCGTTGCCATTCGAATAATCGCCCACGATCAGCGCCGTGCTATCCACGCCGCCAGCGGCGGGAATTGTCAGCGCATCCATGTTCGTCATGGTGCAGGCATCAAACTGACCCGCCGTGTATTGGTTAATTGATTCGACGTAATCGTTGATCTGAACTACGTCGATCTCGATATCGTATTTTTTTGCCCATTTATCAACAATGCCTTGTTGGTCGGCGTAGGCCCAAGGCATCCATCCAACATAGATTGACCAGCAGATTTGGAAAGAATCGCGCGCCATGGCTGACGGCGACAAGACTAAAGTTAGCGCAAGAGCTAATAAACGTTTCATAACATCCCCTCTGAGTTGAGTACACGGAATACGCTCGGTAAAAACCTTCGCAAAATCTCCCGGGCTTTTATCCCGCCGTGTAACCTCTAAGAGGTCGAGTGCTCTCGGACCAGACACTGCTAAGCAGCCGGAACCCTAGCGCTCTATTGACAAACTGTTCTGCGGCTTTCACCAAGTGCACGCACTCATTGGTAACGCAGGATCGGTGCCAATTTTGTATTAGTGATAAAAATCAATTGGTTAGGAAATATCTTCAGATATGTGACTGCGATATCAAACCATGAATGCACCAATATAAACAGAGCCGAGCATGAGTTCTGCTCCATATTGGTGCGCGAGGTGATAGCAACGACATCGCCTGTGTAAGCTCAAATGAGAGGCACAAAAAAGGGGCCCGAAGCCCCTTTGAGAATATGACTAGATCACCACCATGTGGCGTATAAGGCGGCTAAGATCAGCGTGACTGCAAATGCAGAAATATTAAAGCCTGTTGTCGTCGCAAATTGGATTTCATCCAAATGAATGGCGCCTTCTTGCTCGCGATTCTGCAGCATCGACACGACAACGGCCAAGCCGGTGGCGATCAAGAAAACGAGGCCTACGCGGTCAATGAAAGGCAATTCCGGCCACAACATTTTGAAGGCAAAGGACAAGACAACCGAACCAATTGCAGCCGCTAAAGCGCCGGCAGCTGTGGTTTTCTTCCAGAACATACCCAACAAGAAAATCACCACGATACCGGGCGTAAAGAAGCCCGTAAATTCTTGGATGTACTGGAAGGCCTGATCAAATTTACCCAACAGAGGCTCCGCTGCGATCATCGCCAAGATCATGGCAATAACCGCTACCGTTCGACCTACAACGACTGGGTCTCCTTGCTTATCAGCTGGACGAATTGAGGGCATTAAATCCATCGTAAACAGCGTCGATATGCTGTTTGTCATAGACGCCAAAGAAGAGACGATAGCCGCCAGCAAAGCGGCAAACACTAGGCCTTTAAGACCAGAAGGTAGCAGCGTCATTGCCTGAGGATAGGCCTGATCAGGCGAACTCAGGTTGCTGTCTAGCGCAAACAGAGCAATACCTGGCAAGACCACAATCACAGGCATAAGCAGTTTCAAGAAGGCGGCAAAAGCAATACCTTTTTGTGCTTCCTGAACACTTTTCGCCGCCAATGCACGCTGGATGATGTATTGGTTAAAGCCCCAATACGAGATATTCATAATCCACATGCCACCGACCAGAACCGACAAACCTGGCAGGGCCATGTAATGCTCATTTTCAGGCGTAAATATCATATCGAATTTTTCAGGCGCCACTCGGGTCAACTCGACAAATCCAGCAACCACACCTTCACCACCGGAGACTTTATCCAGCATCAAGGCCACGATGATCAGACCACCCAACACCAATAACACAACCTGAATGATATCAGTAAAAGCGACCGCCTTTAGGCCGCCATACAAAGAATAGGCTAACGCGAATACACCCAGAACGATCAGGGCGGTTTGCACCGGCACACCAGCGACCGTATTTAGAGCCAACGAACCCAACCACAACACCGCAGTTAAGTTCACAAACACGTACACCGCCAACCAGAAAATAGCTAAGACAATGCGCACTCGATGATCATAGCGCTGCTCTAGGAACTGCGGCATGGTGTAAATGCCGTGCTTCAAGAAAATAGGCAGTAAAAATTTACCCACCAAGATCAAGGTGATTGCGGCCATCCATTCGTACGAGGCGATCGCCAAACCCATGGCGTAACCCGAGCCCGACATACCAATGATTTGCTCGGCCGAAATATTGGCAGCGATCAAGGATGCACCGATAGCCCACCATGGCAGGGACTTCCCCGCTAAAAAGTAATCTTTGGCGTCTTTGTGGTGACCCGCTTCCTCGCGCGACACCCACTGAGCAAGCACAAACAAGCCCAGTGCGTAAGCCACAACAATCGAAATATCCAGTGTAGATAACATAGCGTTTCCTTATTTTATTATTGGCAGTTCACTACCGATTCTGGTGTGGCCTCAGAGCTTATCGCAACACGCTTCAAGGTCATAGTTAAAGGTTTGGCGCTGGCAATGACCAAAGGAGCATTAATTTGCGATAAGTCCGAACCGCGGTCTGCAAAGCACGCTAAGGGAATCGAAGCCTCTTGCCATTCTCCAACTGCTGCCGCCGCTAGCACGTCTGCAAACGGCACTTCACCCGTACAGGGATATTCGCAATCCATGCGAACCGCAACGTCTCCTTCAGGCGCTTGATCAACTCGATAGTTTAGCGTCAGGTAAGCGCCACTCTCGCCCCAAGAACTAAAATCTAAGGGCGCCTGCGAGTACCAATATACTTGCGCTACACCCACAGAGGCGTTCCCGAAACGAACCTGGCGAGCGTCTTCCTGCACATTCACGTCGACCGAGCGCACTTCGACTGCGCCCTCAGCACTGCGCACAAATTTGGAGTTCACTGGAATTTCCCAGTCGCTGTTGTCGCCAACTGCCATTAGCCATGGATCAAAGGTCCGCGCATCAAAGATAACCTGCTCTGCCTGTGCACGCTGCAGCAGAGGTTGTTCATTGAGATCGTCGCGCAGAGTTTCTTCACTCTCTAAGGTCAAGCCGTAGCCATAGGGAAACAGTACGCTCGCTACCGGCAAGTCAGGGTTAGTGGGGTGAACATCAATAGCGGGCCAGTTAAACGAAAGTCGACCTTTAAAATCGAAGTCACTGCCGGGTTCTGCAAATAATACGTCAGCAACGCCGATACCCTCGGTACCTGGTAGCCAAGCCACAACAAAGGCGTCGCTCGCGTTCAATTCGGGGTTGACCCACATCGGCCTACCGGTCAAAAACACCGCGACAGTGGGAATACCATCTGATTGCAAAGCCTGCAGCAGCTGTTGACCCGCCGGATGCTCAGCACCAAAGTTTAGGCTGTCGATATCGCCTTGGCCCTCGGCATAGGGGGTTTCGCCGAACACCACCACGGCCACATCAGGGCGCTGGCTATAGTGACCACTGGGGCTGTAAGTCACTTCGGCACCTTTTTCTGCAGCAACAGACTCTATACCCTGCAATATAGACTGTGCACCCGGGAAATCAGAGTTTTGGTTTCCCGTACCCTGCCAAGTAATCGTCCAACCGCCCGATTGCTGACCGATATCGTTCGCCGCACTGCCAACGACCAAAATCGACTGGCCGCGCTTTAGGGGCAGGACTTGGTCGTTGTTCTTAAGCAGCACTAATGACTCGCGCACCGCCTGTCGCGCAATCTCGCGATGTGAGGCCTGACCGATGACGGACGCATCTAGTACCGCCGATGAGGGAAGCGGTTTATCCATGATTCCGGCCAGAACTTTAACGCGCAGGATGCGACGCACGGCATCATCAATACGAGACATCGGAATGTCGCCATTCGCCACTTGATCTAACATATTGTGGTACAGCGCTTCCCAGTCTTCAGGAACCATAACCATGTCCATACCAGCGTTTATCGCCTGTACGCAGTCACTGTTTGAACAGCCGGCGACCTCACCAATACCATTCCAGTCAGAGATAATAAAGCCATCGAACCCCAAACGGTCTTTAAGCACGTCAGTTAAGATCGTTTTGCTACCGTGGATCTTCTTACCGTTCCAAGAATTGAAAGAGGCCATGACACTCATAACGCCTTCACGTAGCGCTGTCTCATAGCCGCCCGCGTGCTGCTCTAGCAGCTCTTCAAGCGACAAACGTGTGTCACCACGATCGATACCCCTAAACGTTCCGCCATCGCCCACGAAGTGTTTCGCGGTCGCCACCATGTTTTCGGACTGCAAACCGCGCACAACGGCCTCGGCGTAGTCCGCCACAATGTCAGGACGGTCGCTGTAGCTCTCGTAAGTGCGACCCCATCGATTATCTTTAACAATAGCAACGGTCGGCGCAAAAATACCATCGATACCAGTGGCGCGCACTTCACGCGAAGTCGCCGCGCCTATTTGCTCGATCAACTCAGGGTTGCGCGCCGCACCAAGCCCAATATTGTGAGGGAATATCGTTGCACCGACGACGTTGTTATGGCCGTGAACTGCATCGGTACCCCACATGATTGGGATTCCGGCGTTACCTTCGCTGGTATCAATAGAGGCAAGGTAAAGTTCGTCAGCCAGAGCAACCCACTCGGCCACGGTGGCCTGCTTGTTTTTGTTGGGGAATGAGCCCCCACCATTGAGGACTGAGCCGAAGCCATACTTACGCACTTGGTCAGGCGTCACGTACTGTATCTCTGGCTGAATCATCTGAGCGATTTTCTGCTCGAGCGTGAGCGTACTCATAATCCCGTCGACGCGCGCTTCCACCTCTGGATCTATCAAATCTTTCGCCGCGTACGACACCCCAGCGAAAGCGACCATAACACCGCAGCAAATCGCTTTTAATGATCGTGTACCTAACATAACAAACCTCTTACTCGCTTTGTGCAGATTTTATTCTGCTATTTGATTCATATCGTAGATGCGGACATAGTCCACCACCATACGCTGTGGAAAAATACTGTCATCGATGGGTCCACCGGCGCGCCCCCACATACCACCAATTGCCAAGTTCATGATCACGTGAAAAGAATGATCAAAGGGCCACTGGCGCCAGCCCTCGCCGTCGCGGGTGTAAGTAAAATAACGCAAGCCGTCCACCAGCATGTCCATACGATCCGGTGTCCACTGCAAAGTGTAAACATGGAAATCTTCAGCCAAATCCGGAAGTACAATACTGCCTTTACGCTGGTTGCCCTCGACCCAATAGTACCCCTTAGTGTGGACGGTACCATGCACAACGCCCGGTTCAAATCCAACGTGTTCCATCAGGTCGATTTCACCCGAATTAGGCCAAGCATCGCAGTTGGCATTACCTTGCCAATCCGGTGTTCTCGCGTCACAAATGGTGGCATAGCGATAGGGGTGTGTAGGCAACAACCAAATCGCGGGCCAAACGCCTTGTCCCCGAGGAAGCTTGGCTCTTACATCCAAACGCCCGTACATGAAATCAAGTTTGCCCGAGCTGTGAATTCGGCCAGAATGGTACCTGGCATCGCTGCCGCTGGCCTTGTGTGCTTCGATAATCAGCTTACCGTCTTCCAAGCGCAGGTTTTCGAGCGAATTAACATAGGCCTGATCCTCATCGTTTACTTTGCGAGCGGGCCACTCATCGACGCTCCAGAATCGAGAATCCAGCGCAGTACCATCAAACTCATCGGCCCACCGCAAAGTCCCAAGCGCCTGCGATTGAACGGGCTCTAAGCGAAAAGCACTAATTAAGGGCATATCAGGCGCTGCGCGAAACTCAAGCACAATGGAGCCATCGGCGGT
>NZ_CBFHWH010000046.1:0-16614 GCF_965659035.1 Aequoribacter sp.
CGGCACGCCCCGTGATACCTTGACCAAAAGCCAGGCTAATCGGGTTGTCTATCACATGGGATTGTGTCGACTTGTTGCCAAACGCAGCAACTTGTTTAAGGTTGGAATCCGTTGCATCCGTAAGGTAGACAACGCAATCTTCAAAACCTAAAGACGCAACAATATCGTTAGTCAAAAGCCAAAGCACATCATCTACCGTCTGCACATGAGCAGATTCAATAGCAAAACGCGACAAAGCCCCTAAATAATCTTCTGACACACGACTAACTCACTTAACTGCGGCAAACTACTGCGTTCGAGCATCAGTGCAAACGACAGGTAAATCGTCTCGACTACCCCACTCCGACCACGAGCCATCATACACCGATATCTTCGTAATACCACACTCGTGCAACGATAGCGCCAGCACACAAGCACTGATTCCACTACCACAACTGGTAATCACCGACGACTCTTGATTGATACCTTGTCCAAGCCAGATTTGCTGTAAGGTCTCTACCGGAAGCAACTGCCCAGCATCATCGAGCAAAGAACCATAAGGCACGTTGCATGAGGTGGGGATATGTCCGCTACGCAGGCCGGCTCTTGGCTCCGGTTCGCTGCCACTAAAACGTCCTGCTGATCGAGCGTCAGCTATTTGCGCTGTACCCCTACCCTGTACAAGGCCCAACACTTGATTGGCGCTGACAAAACCGGACGCCAGAGCGCTCACTTGGTAATTCCCCTTTGGAATTTCAGGGGTGCCAGACTCCACCGGCAAGCCCTCGCGCAACCAGGCAGGCAGACCACCGTTCAACACCTTGACACTGTCGTACCCAAAGCTTTTCAGCAACCACCACAGACGCGGTGCTGAAAAAACACCAGCACCGTCATAAACCACAACCATCATTCCGGTATGTAAACCACACGCCTGCATGCCTTGGGTAAACCACTCTGGAGAGGGCAATGTGTGGGGCAAATCGCTGTCAGGTGCACTCCAATAATCCAGGTCGTAGTAAGCGGCACCAGGAATGTGGTGTTCACGGTATTCGGCGACCGGATCACGCCCCATTGCTGGCAGATACCAGCTGGCGTCAATCACGCACACCTGGCCAAAAGAAAGGCGCTCGAAGAGCGCCTTAGGAGAAATTAATGCCGATTCCAGAGTCGCCATCCTAGCGCAGGCTCTGGTTGATTTGCTCCAGCACTTTGCTGCCAGGGCACAGCTCGGTTTCGGTGAGCTGATTCAAAGGGCGTTTGGAGGTCGCCAAGGCTTCGTGCAAATCGCGCGACTGTTTGTCCATGTAAAGCAGACCCGTCAATATCTGCCCCGACTGACGGCTATTTTCTAGCGCCACCATAGCCGACATCCGGTCAAATGGATCAAAACTGTCGTCGACTTTCTTCAAGCGAATGACCGAACCGTCGTGCATCGTAACATCGCGCGTTTTGCCCGGATCGTACTTAGTCGTAATTTCTTCGTGCATGGGTACGAAATCAACAGTGCCAGTGGCTTCCATATGCTCGCGAGTGTATTCGTAGCTTTTCGTCGAACCGGGCGTATTGTTAAAGGTTACACAAGGCGATACCACATCAATCAGCGCAAAGCCGCGATGTGACATCGCAGCCTTAATAAGCGGAACCAACTGCTCCTTGTCACCCGAAAAACTTCGCGCCACAAAGGTCGCACCAAGTTGTAGGGCTACGGCGGGTAAATCAATCGAACCGAAAGGATTGGGCTCTCCCTTTTTGCTGATAGAACCCTCGTCGGCGGTCGCTGAATCTTGACCTTTGGTCAGACCATAACAACCGTTGTTCATGACGATATAGACCATATTAAGGTTACGGCGCGCTACGTGGCCGTATTGACCCAGACCAATCGATGCGGTGTCGCCATCGCCAGAGACGCCCAAGTACAGCAAATCGCGATTGGCCATTGCAGCACCCGTTACCACCGACGGCATACGACCATGGACACTGTTAAAACCGTGCGATTTACCCAAGAAATACGTAGGCGATTTAGACGAACAGCCAATACCCGAGAGTTTGGCAATTTTATGAGGCTCAATGCTTAACTCATGAACCGCTTTGATGATCGCACCGCTAATTGAGTCGTGACCACAGCCCGCACACAAGGTAGAGATAGACCCTTCGTAATCCGCTTTTGTGTAGCCCAATTCATTTCTGGGTAGCTCAGGATGACGAAACTTTGGAATCTGATAACTCATGCTGCACCCCCTTGTGCACGACGGAATCGACGTTGAAATGGCGTCACATTCGAACCGGGTAGTTGTTGCTTAATTTGCTTTTTAATATTTCTAGCGCTAATGGGTGTGCCATCAAAACACAAGACTGACTTCAACTTGTCTGGGCCAAATTCGAATTCGGCCATTAACAAGGTGCGCAACTGTGCATCACGGTTTTGTTCTACCACGAATACGCGATCGTGCTGCTCGATAAAGGCCTCAACATCGTCGTTAAAAGGGAAGGAACGAACGCGCATCGCATCCACGTAAACGCCCTCGTCTGCCAGGTAATCAAGCGCCTCAACGGTTGATGCTTCGCTGGTTCCGTAATAGATAACCCCTAAGTCGGTCTTTTGCGCAGCGGGCTTGAATTCGGGCGCGGGGACGTAATCTTTAATGGTCTCCCACTTGCGCATCAAACGCAGCATGTTCTTCTCGTACTCTTCACCTTTTTCAGTGTAAATCGCATATTCATCGCGCGAGGTACCCCGTGTAAAGAAGGTCCCTTTGCTTGGGTGCGCGCCGGGATAGGTGCGATAACAAATGGCATCACCGTCGACATCGAGGTAACGACCGAATTTTTCCATGCTATCAAGCTGCTCTGCCGTTAAGACCTTACCGCGGTCATAAGTGCGCTCGTCATCCCAGCGCAAAGGCGGCGACATGTTGTCATTCATACCCAAGTCGAGGTCTGTCATTAAAATGATGGGCGTTTGTAGACGTTCAGCCAAATCGAAACTCTGCGCGCCAAACTCGAAACATTCCGCGGGTGATGATGGGAACAGAAGCACTTGCTTGGTATCACCGTGACTCGCATAAGCGGCCGACAGCACGTCCGATTGCTGCGTTCGGGTAGGCATACCCGTCGATGGACCAGCGCGCTGAACATCGATTAATACCGTGGGAATTTCCGCAAAATAGGCAAGGCCCAAAAATTCGCTCATCAACGACAAGCCAGGTCCACTGGTCGCCGTGAATGCGCGCGCGCCGTTCCAGCTTGCGCCAATCACCATGCCAATTGCGGCCAATTCATCTTCAGCCTGAACAATCGCATAGTTGTGTTCACCAGTACCGGCATTGATGCGCATACGCTTAGCGTACTTATCAAAGGCATCAACGACCGAGGTCGACGGCGTAATCGGATACCAGGCCGCAACAGTGGCACCGCCGTACACTGCGCCCAAACCGAGTGCGGTATTGCCGTCCAGCAGTATACTATCGCCCACCGCATCGCGTGTTTCGACACGAATGCTGATTGGGCAGTCAAAATGCTCTTTGGCGTACTGATGCCCCAATTCCAACGCAGCAATATTGGGCAATACCAACTTTTCTTTGCCCTTAAACTGGTCGCTCACCAAGGCACTTAGAACCTTGAAGTCCATATCCAGCAAGGCCGCTAAAGCGCCCACATAGATCACGTTTTTAAACAACTGACGCTGACGAGGATCTTTGTACTGTTCGTTACAAATTGCAGTTAGTGGAATACCGATAAAGGTAATATCCGCACGGTGCAATCGAAGGTCCAGCGCTTTGGTGTTGTCATAGATAAAATAACCGCCCGGCTCTACTTCTTGGATATCGGCAGCCATACTCTGGGGGTTAACCGACAACATGATGTCCACGCCGCCTCGACGACCAAGATAGCCCTTTTCGGAGACCCGTACTTCATACCACGTGGGCAAACCTTGAATATTAGAGGGAAAAATATTCTTGGGACTGACCGGCAAACCCATGCGAAACAAGGCTTTGGCGAACAAGTTGTTGGCACTGGCCGAACCTGTGCCGTTAACGTTGGCGAATTTAATGACAAAGTCATTGACCGCTTTGATCGGTGCTACTGACGCATTCATGCTGCTTGCCCTGCTTTAGAAACCGAGTAAAAGTACTTTTGCATATCCCATGCAGTGGTTGGGCAGCGCTCGGCACACAGCCCACAGTGCAAGCAAATATTTTCGTCTTTAACCATGACCCGCGCAGTTGGCAATTCGGCCGATACGTACAAGTCCGTCGCCAAATTATGCGCAGGACCGGTTAGCTTAGAACGAAGTACCGACTCGTCGTCTTCATTGGCTGTAAAGGTAATGCAATCTGTCGGACATATGTCGACACAGGCATCACATTCGATGCAGCGTGTTTCATCAAAGATCGTCTGCACGTCACAGTTCAGGCAGCGCTCGGCTTCTTTAAAACCGGTTTCTCGATCGAACCCTAATTCCACCTCCACTTTGCGGTCACTGAGCGCCTTGTCGAGATCCACGAGTGGAACAACGTAACGGTCGTCAATCTCAACAGCGTTGTCGTAATTCCATTCATGTACACCCATTTTCGTGCTGACTAAATTGGTGTGAGGGTCCGGTCGCACATGCAAATCTTTACCCTGACAGAACAAATCAATGCTGACCGCGGCCTGATGGCCTTGCGCTACTGCCGTAATGACGTTCTCGGGACCAAATGCAGCGTCGCCACCAAAGAACACATTCGGACGAGTCGATTGAAAACTCACCTTATCGAGCTTTGGCATATCCCATTGATCAAAGTCGATCCCCAAGTTTCGCTCCACCCATGGGAAGGCATTTTCTTGACCAATCGCCATGAGTACGACATCGGCTTCCATAAACACCAAGTCTTCGCCGGTTGGGACCAAACTGCGCTTGCCGCTCTCGTCATAAACGGCCTCCACTTTCTCGAACAGCATCCCTGTGAGCTTGCCGTCCTCAACCACGAACTCTTTCGGAGTGTGGTTATCAAAAATCGGGATACCCTCGTGCTGAGCATCCTCTTTCTCCCATGGCGAGGCCTTCATGTCAGCGTATGGGCTGCGAACCACCACGCGAACATCTTCACCACCTAAGCGTTTAGCTGTTCGGCAGCAATCCATGGCGGTGTTACCACCACCCAACACAATCACCTTTTTACCGACATGCTCGGTGTGACCAAACGCTACATTGGCCAACCACTGAATACCGATGTAAACCGCACTACCCGCTTCTTCTAAGCCAGGCAAATTCAGCAACTTACCTTTTGGGGCTCCGGTACCCACGAATACAGCGTCGTAGTTCTTCTCTAGAATTGAGGCCATGCTGGTGACCTCTGTTTCTAAAAACGTCGTGACGCCCATGTCTAGAATAAAATTTACCTCTTCGTTCAGGACGGTTTCAGGTAACCGGAACGATGGGATCTGACTTCGCATCATACCGCCAGCAGCTCGCTGATTGTCGTAGATATCGATGCTATACCCCAGAGGCATTAAGTCGCGAGCCACAGTTAACGATGCGGGCCCGCCGCCAATACAAGCAATTCGCTTGCCGTTTTTCTGTTCGGGTATCTGTGGCAATCGATCGGCGATGGAGTCTTTGTTATCGGCCGCCACACGTTTTAAACGGCAAATAGCAACGGGTTCTTCATCGATACGCCCACGGCGACACGCCGGCTCGCACGGACGGTCACAGGTGCGCCCCAACACACCGGGAAACACGTTAGATTCCCAGTTAATCATATAAGCCTCAGTGTAGCGCTGTTGGGCAATTAAACGGATGTACTCGGGCACAGGAGTATGCGCTGGGCACGCGTATTGGCAATCCACAACTTTGTGGAAATATTCGGGGTTGCTTACATCTGTAGGATTCACTTCGCTACCTGTCGGTTGGGGGCGATATTTACTCTAATTTTTGGGGGACGAATCGCCGTCGTTACCGCCTTATTTTTAGCCCAGCATTGTGACATATTCACATATCTGTTTTACACCCCTCTTGATCGCTTTTTGTGCAACATTGGCCCACCCAATGTGTGAACAGCGTGTTCAGAAATATTAAAACGTTCTTTATACGAACACGCTTTGTCCTTACTATTTCAAATCTTGAGCCACAACGCTTGGAACGCCTCCATGAAACTGAAGCAGTCTTACCAGCGATTACCCGAACAGCTGTACCATCGATGCGCCCCATCGCCAGTTTCGGCACCCCACTTTTTGGCGATTAACGAGCTTCTTGGGGAGCAGCTTGGCCTAAACCATGAGTGGATTCTGTCACGTGAAGGACTCGACTTTTTTTCTGGCAACGCCAAATCTACTGACTACGCGTCGGTAGCCACCGTGTATGCCGGATTCCAATTTGGTCAATATAATCCTCAACTCGGCGATGGGCGTGCGCTCCTGCTCGGTGAGACCATAGACCATGACGGCCAAGTACAGGAAATCCAGCTTAAAGGTGCTGGGCCCACGCCCTACTCGCGGGGAGGTGATGGCCGCTCGGCACTCGGGCCCGTGATTCGCGAGTACTTAGTCAGTGAAGCGATGCATGCGCTAGGCGTGCCCACGACTCGGGCTTTAATGGCTTTGCGAACAGGCGACACTGTTATCCGAGACCGCTTACAACCCGGCGGCATTCTCGTGAGGGTCGCGCCCAGTCACCTACGTTTTGGGTCATTCCAATTCGCCGCGGCGCGACAAGATGAAGAGGCATTGAACGCACTGATGGCATTGGCCTTTGCTCGACATTATCCGCAGATAGCCGCAGAGCTCCAAACACCGCAACACTTGCTGCAACTCGTCACGGAACGCACCGCTCAATTGGTCGCTAAATGGATGTCGATTGGATTCATTCATGGCGTCATGAATACCGACAACATGTCAATTGGCGGTTTGACTCTCGATTACGGTCCCTGCGCATTCCAGGATGCGTTTGCGTGGCAGCAGGTGTTTTCTTCAATTGATACCGGTGGGCGTTACCGCTACGCGCAGCAACCGAACATCGCCTTGTGGAACCTAGCGCGCTTAGCAGAGGCTTTACTACCCATTTGGCCCGGCACCGATGACCATAAAGTCGCCGAGGCCGAAACCATTTTACGTACCTTTGAGCCGACTTTTGAGACGCATCGCAATTCACTGTTTGCCGCTAAACTGGGGCTACGTCAAGACCACAACGTGTATCAGAGCACCATCGAGCCCTTCCTTAACTTCTTAGAGGAGCACTCGCTAGACTTTACTCTCAGCTTTGCACTGATTGAGGCGCTATCAAAAGACGACCATGACCGTATACATTTGGTTCGGAGCGCGTTACCGCAGCACGCAAGCCTTGAGCGCTTCTGGAACGAGGCCGCTTTCGAGCAGGGCCAGTGGCAGGATGACGCAAGCAATCCGCTCATCATACCCAGAAACCACCAAATTGAAGCGGCCATTAAAAGCGCCGAGCAAGGTAGCGACACAGAAATGTCGAGCCTATTTAGGCTTTACACCTCAAGACCTTCTCTGAAAGATCTCAGTGCCGAGGATCTTCGTGGCCCAGAACCGGGCGAATGGCTTGGCCGAACCTTCTGTGGCACTTAGGCTTCCAAGGAAAGTGCCGCAACCATGAAGCCATGCAGCGTTACCACCAACATGGTCAGAGTCGCTCGCATGCGGCGGTAATCGTTTGTCTGCTCAAGCACTCTGCGCTCGTAGCCCAAAAATACTAAGTACGCTGCGGCAAGCAAAATTAGAGCCCAAAACGGATTAGCCGTTAACATGGCGAGAACCGCAAAAATGACGATGCCATTGCTCACCAATAGTTGAATACCCCCATCACGGGGACGCGCCGCTTGCGCCCACCCCCAGGTAGTACCCGCCAAAAACGAGATAATGGCAAGCGAGTACAGCAAAAACGTATGTTGCCCAAGCGCTTTTGGGTAATCCTCTAAGTAGATAAACGCCAACAGTCCCGCAACGAACGGTATGAGTCCCGCCAACCCCAGCAGCCAACTAGCTCGGGGCATTACCGAGGGTCCTTCCGAATAACGAGGGTAAGCTCACCCACCTTGATACCAAATTTACGCAAAGCCGACTCGTTCAGCAGAGTCGCCTCGTCAATTAGGTACATTCGGTCATCAACAGTCAAATCCAGCGTGCCGTCGCCATAAGGTATGCGCAAAACATACTCCAAAAACAGGCTGTTGCCGGCAAACTCTAACTGCGCCGGTCCGACCACATCCCCAGCAGTTCCGATATATGACCCTGAGCCGTCGGGCGTTAAAGTCCAGACTCGACGCTGTTTTTCACCGTCATCGAACGTGAAATATTCGTCAAGAGTACCCACACCTTCGTCATTCCAATAAGCATCAATATCGGCAACGAATCGACGTGTTACTTGGCCCTTAAAGTCTTTAAGCATTCCATGCGCCACCAAGCGACCATTGAAAAAATCAGTGGCGATAAACGCGGGTTGATTGTTGGCGTATTGATTCACGCCAACGCTACTACAAGCTGACAACAACATGGCTAACACAACAGGTAGGGTTTTCATGCTGAACTCCTTACAAAAAAACCCCGGCATCGCCGGGGTACAAAGCCATCTCTCAAAAAAGGGGGGGGGTGGATGAGATGGCTGTAGGGAACTTGCTCTTGTTACGCCTCGAGTATTTGGGCGGATCACTCGATTCACCGATTTTTTTACGTCGGTTTCGCGTAAGGTAATTTGTCGATTAATTCAGTACGGTAATAACGGTCTAATCCAGACAGCGCCACTACCCCCGCCTTTTCCAAATCGAGATCTCCTTGGTCACTGACCAAGGAATCGCCGACAAACAAATGAACCACTTCGCCGATGATAAAGTGCGTGCCATTAAGCTCAATGGGTATTTCTTGCCGCAGTTCGAGTCCGATTTTGATCGGAGCCTCTGCGACAAACGGGGCCGCAAAACCCCAAAGGCGTTGCGGTGTTAACCCGACGGCATCAAACTCTGAGACTTCATCTGGGTAGCGCGCGGCAGTCTGATGCGCCGCTTTAAAATAACCGCTGGCAACGTGGTTAATCGTATAACAGCCGCTACTGCGAATATTGCGAAGTGTGTGACGGTCAACGCTATCAGGGCGTATTACGAGTCCGAGCAACGGTGGTGCAGCACCTAAGTGTACGACCGAGCTCATAATCGCCAAGTTCTCACCCGAAGTCGCGTCATCAGTACCAATCAAATTTGCGGGCTTGTAGCCACTTATACTGTTGATCAATGACGCCCTGAATCGTTGCCCCCAACTTGCAATTGCTTCACTGTCGTACCACTGCCCTACCACGCTATATCACTCCCATCCCAAGCCTTAAAGGAGCCGCTGTCATCGGCCCCTAATTGTTTAACCACATCCAGCAAGTATTTGCCGGCCTGCTCGCTACTGAACAGCTTCCCCTCGGGTACCGAACCCTGAAATGGCTGCGACAAACCGGTATCGACCGTGCCCGGATGATACGCAACTACCGCGTTCAGAGGACGCGTTCGACGCCATTCCACGCTGACAGTGCGAATCGCCATGTTCAATGCGGCCTTCGAGACTCGGTAACTTAGCCACCCGCCCAATCTGTTATCACCGATCGACCCCACCCGCGCAGAAAGTGCCACTAGGGTGACGGCCTGTTTGCGCGAAAAGTTCTGCTCAATCGCCTGCGCGAGAGCAATGGTCGAATAGGTGTTTACCTCGATAGAGCGCAGCAACGCCTCTTTGCGCACATCTGCCAGACGCTTCTCTGGCATGATGTTATCCCCGTGTAAAAGCCCGATAGTATTGATCACACAACACGGGCTCGACACGTCGGCAAATACATGAGCGAGGGTCTCAGAACAACTCGTATCCTCTTGCCGGAACTGCACACGCGGATCCGCATGACGATGCGCTGACCGAGACAATACAACCACTTTTTCAACCTCGGCACACTGCAAGATTTGCTCTAGCACACCCGAGCCAATACCGCCGTAACCGACTATCACGTAGTCACGCGCATCCATATTATCTCTCGCAACCTAAGTCGGCAGAACAGCCGTACAATTTTTCGTAACGCCGCTTAGCCCAACGCGCGTAAATGGCTTTCACCAGCGGCGCAAAAACGCGCCACTGTAAAGGACGAAGGATCCAACCAACAGAAGTATATGACCACGCCGCCACCGACGCCTCTACGCCAAGCAGGTAGTTTCCGGGGGCTACTTCCAAGTGTAAAACCTGTAACCGTTTTGCCTTCTCATCTTCACTCAAATTTGCTGCGTGAACATCGACAAGCTGCAATGATTCTGTCTTCAAACGCCGCAATAGGCGCATCTCTTTCGCACACAAAGGGCACAAACCGTCGTAATAAAGTACCGCTGACATACTTCCTCCATTTCCAAAACTATACGCACGATTGGCGCAAACAGACCTATAAATGGCCGAACACTGGGTTTAGACTCAAGCAAGCATTGCGAACAATAAAGATCATTGCCTACTTGTGGAGGTAACAATGGCTGAAAGAAAATTCGAAGATATTAATAATTTCCCGCGTGACGCGGTCGCAATTGACCCGTTCACTATCCCTATCGACGAGGTTGACCCGGCCAACCCCTTCCTGTTCCAGGCAGGCAAAGAATTACCTTGGTTTGCAAGACTCCGAGCCGACGACCCCGTACACTACACCGAAGACTCCAATTTCGGTCCCTATTGGTCAGTGACGCGCTACGAAGATATTATGGCAGTCGACCTAGCGCACGATGTGTTCTCATCAGAACCCATAATCACCATCGGCGAACCTTTGGAAGATTTCGATTTACCCATGTTTATCGCTATGGATCGCCCCAAACACGACCAGCAACGACGCGAGGTAGCACCGGTCGTCGGCCCAGCCAACTTACCCAACTTCGAAAAGCTCATTCGTGAGCGCACTCAATCGGTGCTGGACGAGCTGCCCATCGGCGAAGAATTCGACTGGGTAGAAAAAGTATCGGTTGAACTGACAACCCGCATGTTGGCAACTTTGTTTGATTTTCCTTATGAGGAACGGGCCCGATTAAAGCGTTGGTCTGATGTCGCAACAGCCACCCCCGGTGCCGGTATTATCGACACGGAAGATCAACGCAAAGAAGAGCTTTTAGAGTGCGCCACACGGTTTATTGAGCTGTGGAATGAGCGTGTCAACCAGCCACCAAAATTCGACTTTGTGTCGATGCTAGCGCACGGCGAAAGCACCAAAAATATGGACACGATGGAGTACTTAGGCAACCTGATTCTTCTGATTGTGGGCGGCAACGACACGACCCGCAATACGATGTCATCCAGCGTGCTTGCTATGCACCAAAACCCTGAGCAATTCGCACAGGTTAAAGCCGATCAGGGTTTAATCGAAAGCATGGTCAGTGAAACCATTCGCTGGCAAACACCGCTGGCGCACATGCGCCGCAAAGCCAAAATGGATACCGTACTTGCCGGCAAAACCATCAAAGCCGGCGACAAGGTGGTTATGTGGTACATCTCGGGTAATCGCGATGAAAGCGTGTTCCCCGACGCCGATCAGTTTAATCTCAACCGAGACAATCTGCGTCGCCATTTGGCGTTCGGATTTGGTATACACCGCTGTATGGGCAACCGTCTGGCGGAGATGCAGCTTAAAATCCTATGGGAAGAAATCCTCGCTCGCTTCGACCGTGTCGAGGTCGTCGGTGAAGCAAAACGAGGGCTTAGCGTGTTCGTCCGAGGTATTACCGAACTTCCAGTGATACTGCACAAAAAAGCCTAGACGGTTTTAGGCCATCGCAATGCGGTGGCCTGTTCTCTCTTTATTCGCCACCACCTGACGCTGTAGCGCCGAGTAAGCACTGCTAAGTGCAGGTGTACACCTCGTGGTCCAGCCAAGCAATCAGTGACACCAAGGGACGAAGGTTAACCTATCCTCCCGCAAAAGATGTTCTTGTAAGTTCTCGAACACCAAAATCTAGCGGGCAAAAAAAAGCCCGCCGAGGCGGGCTGATGGTTACTGTCTTACTCAGAAACGGTAGCTAAAATCCACCCCATAAGCGGCTTGCGCTGATGGGTGGTTAAATGTGCCGCCGAACTCAGGCGCAGGAATCACTTCTTGCAGGTAGAGTTCATCGGTGATGTTCTTGCCCCATGCGGTTACCGACCACTGTTCACCCGACAAGCTGATGCGCAAGTTGAGCGTATCGTAGGCGTCGCGCTGAGCGTTTGAACCCGTCGCTGGATCTAAGAAGTCGGAGTCAAACACTGGTGCACCCAGCAAAAAGTTCCAAACCGTTGGTGATGGCTCACCTTGCAAGGTGTGGAACCACATGGCGCCGGTATACTGCCAGTCGGCACGAACGCTCAACTCCAGACCCTCACCCAATTGCTTGACATACTGGGCACCCAGAGTTGCGGTCTTTTCGGGCGCTTGTGGCACATCGTTACCCACGCTCAGCGGGCGATGGCGGTTCGCTTCAATTTCAGAGCTCATCAAACCGATGCCACCGAACAGGCTGATCTCTTCGTTCACCACGAAGTTCACGTCCGCTTCAAAACCTTCGATGTACAGCTCATCAATCGTCGTCACGCTTCGCAACAAACCGAAGGGGCCAGCGAAGAACTCGAAGAACTGGTTGTCATCGACGCTGGTTCGGAATAGTGCCGCGTTGACGCGCAATCGGCGATCCATGAATTCGCCTTTCGCACCTAACTCGATGTTGGTAGAGACCTCTTTATCGTAGGCGTCGGGCACTGAAATACCAGCACCAACGGCCTCACCTGGGCCGCCGTAGCCTGCGTTAAACCAGAAGTTCAAGGTGTCTTCGGTCCCTACCGAGTTAAACCCACCGCTGCGGAACCCCACGCCATAGCTGGCATAGACGTTGATTTCATCGCTGGCCTGCCAGCTCCAAGTGACCTTGGGCTGCAGCTGCGAGAATGACTCGCTACGATTGGGGATACCATTAGGGAAATTAGCCAAGGCAGCATTGATCGGCAGTGCTTGGAAGTTGCCGTCCAATAAATTCACATTTAAACCGGAACCGGCTACGTTAGGCACCTTGTTGTTCACGTCACGCGATTCATAGTCGTAGCGCAAAGCAAAAGCCAATTCCATGGTGTCGTTGATATCGAACTCAACCTGCCCATAGACCGAAGCCACGGAAGTGTCAAAATCATCCCAGAACAATAAATCGGTCGGGTTGGGCCCAGTTGCAGGCACGTAGGGCTGACGCAAAAAGCCCGCGCCGGTATCAGCACCATAGGCAACCACAACCTCACGCTCGATTTCCGCTAGGTAAAAGCCAGCGATCCAACGAACATCGGAATCTTCTTTGCTGGTAAAACGTACATCAATCGACATGTCCGTCTGATTGCGCTCTTGATACTGGTAACCGTCACAGCTTAACGGTGTGTATGGGCCGTAGACACCGGCAAAGTTCGCGTCATCAGCAAAGGGATCGTACCCGGCGCCGCTGCCCGAGGGTGGCAAAACACCGAAAGGCTGGAAAGCGGGACCAAAGAAATCGCTGGTAAAGCTATTCAATGACGCACGATCTGCCAAGCAAGCAGGTGTCACTTCGTACCCATAAAACGTCGCCGCGGTCCCATCCGACAACAAGTATTCCTCGAGGTCATTGTACGAGAAGCTAGCGGTCATATCTGCAAAGCCAGCGTCCATATCCAGCTTGATTGCGAGATCCATGGTTTCTTGTTCGTTTTCACCCGGCACATTAAACACGAAGTTAAACGGCTGATCGTTTACGTCAACGGCAAAGGTCGGGCTACCAAACACAGCCACAAACTGGGGAATCGCAAAAGCCGCATTGAAGTTAATCGCGCCGCCCTCCGCTTTACTGTAACCAGCGCGGATATCTAGACTGGTCGTGTCGCTAATATCCCAAATGACGCGACCGCGGTAGCTTTGGTCTTTGAGAAAGTCGACGGCGTCATCTTGGCCCGTGAACGTATTTTTGTAAAAACCATCGGTTTCTCGGTTACTAAACGAAAAACGACCGTAGACAGAGTCTTCAACGATGGGACCGCTGACCGTGCCACTCACTTTTGTCGCATTGTTGTTTGCTATACCACCGGTGAGTTTGGCTTCAAATTCGTTTGAAGGTTTTTTCGTAGTCACCAAAATAGCACCGGCAACAGCATTACGGCCGTATAACGCCCCTTGAGGACCTTTTAACACTTCAATTTGCTGAACGTCGAACAGTTCTTCGTTAAAGCTATTCGGGTTTGTGCTTAACACGCCATCCACAACATAGGCGAAAGTGGATTCTGCGTCGCGCGTCGACACGATACCGCGAATGCTGACCTGCGTATCACCAATGTTCGCGGTATCGACCAGCGTCACGTTGGGAATCAAGCTAATGTAATCATCGGCGCGCTCAATACCCGCGCGTTCGATGGTGTCTTCACCTAAAGCAGTGACCGCGATCGGTACTTCTTGCAGGTTCTCGGCGCGTTTCCGAGCCGTAACAACGACCTCTTCCAAGGTAAATCCAGATGCTTGCGCCACTGAAACACCGCTGTATCCGGTGGCCAATAACGACAAAGACATCCCCGCTAGTACTTTTCTTCTAAAGTTCATGGCATCCTCCTGCCTATTTTGGGTATTGCTCCTAACCTTCTTTCTTCTTAGCGACCTTGCTCTAAGGTCTTCAAGCGCCGCCACAAGGTGGTGGTGCTTATTCCTAAATGCTCGGCAACCGCTTGTCGATCACCGTCATACATCTGCATGGCAGACTCTATGGCCTGCAACTCATTCTGCTTAAGCGCACCGGGAGCTGTGAACCCTGCGCCCTCTCTAAACAGCTCGGGCAAACTTGCTCGAAGCAAGGCTTCGGTGACATTACCCGATGGCTCAACCATCAGCGCCACGACAACACGCTCGCAAAAACTCTCAAGCTCGCGTACGTTTCCGGGCCAGCGATAACGTTCAAAATGAGCACTAAGGTCTGCATAAATCTCGTCCGACGAGGCACTCAAACCGTACTGCTGCGCAAATACCTCTAAGTAATACGCAGCAATCGCCGATATGTCTTCTTTTCGCTCTCGAAGCGGGGGAATTTCCAAGGCAAAGGTATTCAAGCGGTAGTACAAATCCTCGCGGAACCGCCCTTCTTCAACATCCTGAAACAATGGCCGGTTGGTTGCTGCTACAACTTTTAAATCCAATTGGATGCTGCGCTCGCTACCTACCGGACGGAGCACTTTGTCCTGTAAAATACGCAAAAGTTTAGATTGTTGCGCCAGCGGCATCTCCGCCACTTCATCCAAGAAAAGGACGCCTTTGTTGGCTTGCTCTAGCAACCCGCGATGACCGCCCCGACGAGAGTTTGTAAAGGCGCCCTCTTCGTAGCCGAACATTTCACTCTCGAACAATTCAGAGGGCAAGCTACCGCAGTTCACCGCAACCAGCGGACCATTCGCATGGCGGCTATGACGATGAATCTCTCGAGCGATATGTTCTTTACCCGTGCCCGACTCTCCGACGATTAAAACCGCACCGTGCGCCACAGCATAGGTTTTTGCTAGCGAGGCCACCTTGCTCATACGCGGCGAACTCACCACAAAATTCGCCGCTTTTATCGATGGCGCCTTTACCGCAGCCATGGCCTGAACCGGGCGGTAGCGCACCAAATAACCCAGAAGATGGTCGTTATGTTCAAGTACATCCACGATCTGAAGGTAGCGGTCATTCGCAAGTGCCACCCACCGTTCAGTATGAACATTCTGAATATCGTTCAAATGCCAGGATTGACGCAGGCGGCTATTGAGCCGCCTCGCCTCGCCTAACGCTTGCTGCGCTTTCGGGTTGAGCTCCAAGATGTTTTTTTCAGGATCAAGCAAAAACAGCAAATCTTCAGTTTGCTCGAACAAGTGATCGCGCAAATACGAGTGGCGCGCCTGCAGCAGGGAACGCTGGGCAACCGCCATCGCGTTCTGAATCATGTCCTCGGCGGATTCTCGGCTGTAGAGTAAGATTGATGGGATACCCTCTTTTTCCGCCATGTGGCAGGTGTAACTCGGGCCCACCACGACCTCGGGCTTTTCCGCCAACGACAAATAGAACACCTCGGAGGCCTCATCCGAGGTACGGTAAAACTTATGGATAACCGTAATGCCTAACAAATCACCGAGCTGGGCGATCAAGCGCGCCTGAACCCCGGTGGGCTCTGCATAGGTGAATAAGTGCACTTTAGAGCTTACTTGCTTGGCTTTAATACAGGCTTCGATAACATCAGCATCTCTTACCGGTTGGCTCACCACAGGCACAGCCAAGGTATCCGCAAGATAGGCAGCATTTGCACCCGCGCTCATAATAACGTCTGGATGATAACGATCGATCAAGGCATCAAAGTTGGTCTTACTCGATGCACCCAAATCGTGGAACGACAAATCAATCTGCTGAGTGTATTTACCAACAACCGAGTACACCAGTTCACTGAAACGCCGAAAGCCCAGAATTAACATTCTAGGTTTCGTCGTGCCCAAACCGCGGGTCATGATTTTAACCTCTTGGGCAATAGCTGCAGGGTCTGTTCCAGCGACAATACATCCACATACTTGGCGTGCAGGTCGTGGAGGTTCGCTTCGTGGGCATCCAGATTTCGGTCACCCACAGCATCCCTTACGACCACCGTGGGATAGTTGTGA
>NZ_CBFHWH010000047.1:0-15853 GCF_965659035.1 Aequoribacter sp.
CGATACCAGCCTTGGGTTGGGGTGTTGCCCCAGCCCGCTGAGCCGAATGGCTGCTTGCAGTTATTCGGCTTTGTTGTCTGATCCGATTGTGTCGGGCAGCGAAAAGTAGCTTAGCCTCCTGGGCACTAAGACAGGGTGTTAAGCGGTATCAAATTTGTCGTAGATGGCTGTGGCCCTTTACGCAAAGATGATAGGCCAGTAGCTCAATTGGCAGAGCGGCGGTCTCCAAAACCGCAGGTTGGGGGTTCGATTCCCTCCTGGCCTGCCATTTATGGCAGTTAATGTTTGGGTTTGACGGGAAAAAAAATGAGTTCTGAAATCGCAACGTCAAAATTTGATGGGCTAAAGTGGGCGGCGGTGGCGCTTATTGTGGCGTTAGGCGTCTACGGTAATAGCTACTTTGCGGACCAGTCTCTGTTGTACCGTGTTCTTGGCCTGTTGGTCATGGCGGCGGTAGCTCTGGCGATTGCCTTACAAACCGAAAAAGGGCACAGCGCTTGGTCTTTGATCCGCGGAGCCCGCACTGAAATTAGAAAAGTCGTTTGGCCGACGCGTCAAGAGACTGTGCAAACAACATTAATTGTTGTTGCTTTTGTGTTGGTGGTGGCGCTGATCCTGTGGGGTTTAGATTCCCTCTTGGGTTGGCTTGTGTCACTCGTCATCGCGTAATAAAACGAGGTAATTGGCAATGTCTATGCGTTGGTACGTAGTACATGCGTACTCAGGTTACGAGAAGAAAGTTGCGACCGCGTTAAAAGAGCGCATTGATCTGCACGAAATGGGCGATCGATTTGGCGACGTTTTGGTCCCCACAGAAGAAGTGGTGGAGATGAAAAACGGCCAAAAACGCAAGAGCGAGCGCAAATTCTTCCCCGGTTATGTTTTGGTTCAAATGGAATTGGACGATGACACTTGGCACCTGGTTAAAGAAACTCCCCGTGTCATGGGTTTCATTGGCGGTAAAGCCGATGCTCCAGCGCCTATTACCGATGCTGAAGCCCAAGCAATTCTGCGTCGCGTTGAAGATGGTACTGAAAAGCCTCGTCCTAAGACTTTATTTGAGCCAGGCGAAATGGTGCGTGTTGTGGATGGTCCCTTTAACGACTTCAATGGCGTTGTTGAGGAAGTAAACTACGAAAAGAGCCGTCTAAACGTTGCGGTTTTGATATTTGGTCGGTCCACGCCGGTCGAGTTGGAATTTAGTCAGGTCGAAAAGACCTGACGAGGGTTGGATGCCGTTGCGCATTCAGGAACGCGGTTAACCGCACGAAGACGGGGAGCTTAAAGCCGCAAGGTGAGTACAGCGCTAACACCCAAGAGAGGAAACTATGGCAAAGAAAGTACAAGCCTACATCAAGCTGCAAGTCGCAGCGGGTCAGGCAAACCCAAGTCCACCAGTCGGCCCAGCGTTGGGTCAGCACGGTGTAAACATCATGGAATTCTGTAAGGCGTTTAACGCTGAAACCCAGGGTATGGAGCCAGGCTTGCCCATTCCGGTGGTTATTACTGTTTACAGCGATCGTTCATTTACCTTTATCAAGAAAACCCCTCCAGCGGCGGTTTTGTTGCGCAAAGCGATCGGTATTCCAAAAGGATCCGCGACGCCAAATACCCACAAGGTAGGTAAGGCAACTCGCGCTCAACTGGAAGAGGTCGCGACTCAGAAGTGGCCCGATTTGACGGCTGCTGATATGGATGCCGCGGTTCGTACTATTGCTGGTAGCGCGCGTTCTGCCGGCATCGAAGTTGAGGAGGCGTAATCATGGCTAAGTTGTCAAAACGTCAAAAAATGATCCGTGAAAAAATTGATGCGGATAAAGTGTATTCAATCGAAGAAGCTGTTGCTTTGTTAAAAGAGTGTTCAGCAGTCAAATTTGTTGAGTCTGTAGAAGTGGCCGTCAATCTTGGCGTAGACGCTCGTAAGTCAGATCAAGCGGTTCGCGGTGCTACGACTTTGCCTCACGGTACGGGTAGCGAAGTGCGTGTCGCGGTATTTACCCAAGGCGATGCGGCTGAGAAAGCAAAAGAAGCGGGTGCTGATTTTGTTGGTATGGAAGACCTGGCGGATCAAATCAAAGGCGGCATGATGGACTTTGATGTGGTTGTTGCTTCTCCTGATGCGATGCGTGTTGTGGGTCAGTTGGGTCAAATTCTTGGGCCCCGTGGTCTGATGCCGAACCCTAAGACAGGCACAGTAACGCCTGATGTGGTGACTGCGGTCAACAACGCGAAAGCGGGACAGATGCGCTATCGTACTGATAAAAACGGGATTATCCACGGCGGTATCGGCAAGATTTCGTTCGACGCTGAAGCAATTCGCGGCAATTTGACCGCGGTCTTGGCAGATCTCAAGAAAGCCAAGCCTTCGTCAGCCAAAGGCGTTTACATGAAGAAGGTTACGCTATCGACTACTATGGGTCCCGGCTTAACTATCGATCATGGGGCGTTAGATTTTTAAGGTTGTAGTTCGCTGCAGCCTTATAAAGCCTCAGGGATGAGGCGTGACGGGTTCGCCCGTCGACTTTGAGGTCTTTAGATACAGTAAGTAGGTTTAGCTGCTCACTGAAGACCATCAAAGACCGTAGGTGCCGAGTAGTTGGCGGTTTAAAGGCTTTGTCCGCCTACGCAGATGGTGGAAGTTTTCACCAAATATGGGGTTGTGCCTCGGCACAACAGTTAATGTAAGCCAGGAGAAAACCAGTGGCAATTAGACTCGAAGACAAAAAAGCGATCGTAGCTGAAGTTAACGAGACAGCCACCAGCGCGCTTTCATTGGTCATTGCGGATGCCCGCGGTGTCACAGTGGATGCGATGACAGCCCTGCGCAGTCAAGCACGTGAAAACGGCGTAACTCTACGAGTTGTTAGAAATACGTTGGCCAAGCGTGCGTTAGAAGGTACGGACTATGAGTGTGTGAATAGCACTTTGGTTGGTCCTTCATTGTTTGGATTTTCGATGGAAGATCCAGGCGCTGCAGCAAGATTGTTTAAAGACTTCGCCAAGGAGAATTCCAAGTTCGAAGTTAAAGCGTTGGCGGTAAGCGGTCAGTTACTGGGTGCAGATCAATTGGATGTGTTGGCGAAACTACCGACCCGAGATCAAGCTCTATCAATGTTGATGAGCGTGATGAAGGCTCCGGTAACCAAGCTGGCTCAGACCATGAACGAAGTGCCTGGAAAACTGGTGCGTACGTTAGCAGCAGTCAAAGATCAAAAAGAAGCAGCGTAACTCGTTGTCTTTGAAAACTTTTAAGTAAACAGGAGAAAAGCAATGGCTTTATCTAAAGACGAAATCCTAGATGCAATTGCCGAAATGTCGGTAATGGACGTTGTTGAATTGATTTCAGCAATGGAAGAAAAATTTGGTGTTACTGCGGCAGCAGCTGTAGCTGTAGCGCCCGCAGCAGCTGGCGGTGACGCTGGTGCAGCGGCAGCAGCAGAGCAGACTGAGTTCGACGTAATCTTGACCTCAGGCGGCGAGAAGAAAGTTAACGTGATCAAGGTTGTTCGCGCGGTAACTGGCTTAGGCTTAAAAGAAGCGAAAGGTTTGGTTGACGGCGCTCCTGGCCCAATCAAAGAAGGCGCGTCTAAAGACGAAGCTGAAGACATCAAGAAGCAGATTGAAGAAGCTGGCGGTACGGTCGAGCTTAAGTAAGTTTGTGACGAACCCTCGTATTGACAAGGGTTCGGATTGGGCTGGCAAGCGTTATAGGTTGCCGGCCTTTTCCTGCTTATAGCAGGACTATTTTGTGGGTGCGGCGATAGCGTGCACCGAAACGCCTGAAAAGGTGATCGCGAGCCGAATGTTCGGCCGCAGAGGCAAAGAGGCTGGAGAGTACTGATGGCTTACTCGTATACAGAGAAGAAACGTATTCGAAAAGAGTTTGGATCCCTTCCCAACGTGATGGATATTCCCTATCTGTTGGCGATCCAGTTGGATTCCTACAAAAAATTTACGCAGCAGGGTGTGCCGGTTGACCAGCGTGGCGACCACGGTTTGCATGCTGCATTTCAGTCGGTGTTTCCGATTGCGAGTTACAGTGGCAATGCCGCGTTAGAGTATGTCGACTACAAGCTCGGTGTCCCGGCATTTGACGTTGCCGAGTGTCAGTTGCGCGGCGTGACCTACGCCTGCGCGTTGCGCGTTAAAGTGCGCTTGATCATTTATGATAAGGACTCGTCCAGTAAAGCCATCAAAGACATCAAAGAGCAAGATGTCTACATGGGCGAAATCCCGCTAATGACCGAGAATGGTACCTTCGTCATCAACGGTACCGAGCGTGTTATCGTATCGCAGTTGCACCGCTCACCTGGTGTTTTCTTTGATCACGACAAAGGTAAGACCCACAGTTCAGGCAAGTTGCTGTACTCTGCGCGTATTATCCCTTACCGCGGCTCTTGGCTGGACTTCGAGTTTGATCCTAAAGACCAAGTCTTTGTGCGTATTGACCGTCGCCGTAAACTCCCTGCTACCGTGTTGCTTCGTGCGTTGGGTTACAGCTCTGAAGAAGTCTTAGATATGTTTTTCGACGTCAACCAGTTCCGCGTCAACAACGCGACGACGTTGACAATGACTCTAATCCCCGAGCGTTTGCGTGGTGATGTTGCGAGCTTTGATATCAAGATCGGCAAAAAAGTCATCGTTGAACAGGGCCGCCGTATCACCGCTAGACACATCCGTGAGTTGGAAAAGGGTGAGGTCTCTGAACTGGAAATTCCAGTTGAGTATCTATACGGTCGTGCTCTCGCTAAAAACTTTGTCGATAAAAAGACGGGTGAAGTGTTAGTAGAATGTAACACTGAGCTGTCGGCCGAGACCGTACAAATTATGCTGGATGCAGGTGCGAAGACGATCGAAACCTTGTATACCAACGACCTAGACTGTGGTCCTTTCTTGAGCGATACCTTGCGTCAAGATGCGACCCGCAATGAGCTTGAGGCTCTCGTCGAAATCTATCGCATGATGCGTCCGGGCGAGCCGCCAACCAAGGAATCGGCCGAGAACCTCTTCCAAAACTTATTCTTCTCACCTGACCGCTACGATTTGTCGACAGTCGGCCGCATGAAATTTAATCGTCGTCTCGGTCGTGAAGACGTCATCGGGTCAGGCGTATTAGACCGCGAAGATATTGTCGACGTTTTGAAAATGCTGGTGTCTATCCGTAACGGTAAAGGCGTGGTGGATGATATCGATCACTTGGGTAACCGCCGTGTTCGTTCAGTCGGCGAGATGGCTGAAAACCAGTTCCGAGTTGGCTTAGTCCGTGTAGAGCGTGCGGTAAAAGAGCGTTTGTCAATGGCGGAAAGCGAGGGCTTGATGCCCCAGGATCTTATTAACGCCAAGCCTGTGTCAGCAGCGGTAAAAGAGTTTTTTGGTTCTAGCCAGTTATCGCAGTTTATGGACCAAAACAATCCGCTGTCTGAGGTGACCCACAAGCGCCGTGTTTCAGCTTTAGGCCCCGGTGGTCTAACGCGAGAGCGTGCGGGCTTTGAGGTACGGGACGTGCACCCGACTCACTACGGTCGTGTGTGCCCCATTGAAACGCCTGAAGGTCCAAACATTGGTTTGATTAACTCGTTGGCGACCTATGCTCGCACCAATGAGTACGGTTTCTTGGAGTCGCCTTATCGTCGTGTGGTCGACGGTCAGTTGACTGACGACATCGAGTATTTATCTGCCATTAACGAAGCCGAGCATGTGATTGCGCAGGCGTCGGCAACCGTGGATGAGAATGGACGCTTCACCGATGACTTAGTTGCGGTGCGTCACATGAACGAGTTTACAGTGATGCCGCCCGAGCGTATCGACTACATGGATGTATCGCCTAAGCAGGTTGTGTCCATTGCCGCGGCGTTGATCCCCTTCTTGGAGCACGACGACGCTAACCGTGCGTTGATGGGTTCTAACATGCAGCGTCAGGCTGTTCCAACTCTGGTGAGCGATAAGCCCTTGGTTGGTACGGGCATGGAGCGCTACGTTGCTCGCGACTCTGGTGTGTGTGTGGTTGCGAAGCGTGCTGGCGTAGTCGATTCTGTCGACGCGAGTCGGATTGTGGTTCGCGCCAGTGCTGAGGAAGCCGACGGCAATGAAGCGCCAGTGGATATCTATAACTTAGTCAAATATACCCGTTCTAACCAAAACACGTGCATTAATCAGCGTGCTATCGTGAGTAAAGGCGATGTGGTTGAGCGCGGTGATATTTTGGCCGACGGTCCGTCCGTTGATATGGGTGACTTGGCGCTTGGCCAAAATATGCGTATCGCGTTCATGCCTTGGAACGGTTATAACTTCGAAGACTCGATCCTGGTATCTGAGCGTGTCGTTAAAGAAGATCGTTTCACATCGATTCACATTCAAGAGCTGACCTGTATCGCGCGAGACACCAAGCTGGGATCCGAAGAAATTTCGGCGGATATCCCAAATGTTGGCGAGAGTGCGCTATCAAAACTCGACGAATCCGGTATTGTCTACATCGGTGCTGAAGTTGAGCCTGGCGATATTTTGGTCGGTAAAGTGACACCGAAAGGCGAGACTCAGCTGACCCCAGAAGAAAAGCTGCTTCGTGCAATTTTTGGTGAAAAGGCGTCAGACGTTAAAGATACCTCCCTGCGCGTGCCCTCAAGCACTAAGGGGACCGTTATTGATGTTCAGGTCTTCACCCGCGATGGTCTAGAAAAAGACTCACGTGCGCGCGAGATCGAGAACCGCCAGTTGAACGAGTTCCGTAAGGATCTGAAAGAAGAATATCGGATCTATGAAGAAGCGGTCTTTGCCCGCCTAGCGTCGCAGTTAGCTGGGAAGAAGACGCTTAGCGGCGCTGGTCTGAGCAAGGGCACGGTGTTGTCTGACGAAGTGCTTGCCGAGCTCGACCGTGAGCAATGGTTCAAAATTAAGACCGATGATGCTGACGTCAATGCATTGATTGCCTCAGCAGAAAAGCAGTTAGAGGAAGAGAACCGTCAGTTAGAAGAGCGTTTTGAAGACAAGAAACGCAAGCTTCAAACTGGGGATGACCTGGCCCCTGGTGTTTTGAAAGTGGTCAAGGTTTATCTTGCAATTAAGCGTCGTATTCAACCCGGCGATAAAATGGCGGGACGTCATGGTAACAAGGGTGTTATCTCGGTGATTATGCCGGTCGAAGATATGCCCTACGACGCCAACGGTGAGCCCGTCGATATTGTTCTTAACCCGCTGGGTGTGCCATCGCGTATGAACGTTGGGCAGATCTTAGAAACACACTTAGGTATGGCGGCGCGCGGTCTTGGTGACAAAATTAATACCATGATTGAAGAGCAGCGAGAAGTTGCTGAATTGCGTGAGTTTTTGGACAAGATTTATAACAACGGCGCGGGTCGGTCGGAAGATCTTGATTCATTAACAGACGACGAAATTCGCACGCTGGCCCAGAATTTACGCAAAGGTGTGCCGATGGCGACGCCCGTGTTTGATGGCGCAGCCGAAAGCGAAATCAAGGGCCTGTTAGCTTTAGCTGATATGCCTGAGAGTGGTCAGTTCACTCTGTTTGACGGTCGCACCGGTGACCAATTTGAGCGCCCAGTAACCGTAGGTTATATGTACATGCTGAAGTTGAACCACTTGGTGGATGATAAGATGCACGCGCGTTCAACTGGTTCATACTCTTTGGTGACGCAGCAGCCTTTGGGTGGTAAAGCCCAATTCGGTGGTCAGCGTTTCGGAGAGATGGAGGTCTGGGCACTTGAGGCGTACGGTGCTGCATATACCTTGCAAGAAATGTTGACGGTTAAGTCTGACGATGTGGCTGGCCGTACCAAAATGTATAAAAACATCGTCGACGGTGATCATCGTATGGAGCCGGGCATGCCCGAGTCCTTTAACGTGTTGGTCAAAGAGATCCGCTCTTTGGGGATCGATATTGAGTTAGAAAACGACTAGTACGTTGAATTTGGGTGGGCGCTCCGGCGCCCCGGCACTAACACCCTCGTGGAGGAATAACCTTGAGAGACTTACTTAATATATTAAAGTCACAGGGACAGACAGATGAGTTTGATGCAATCCGCATTGGCTTGGCGTCGTCTGAAATGGTTCGCTCTTGGTCTTATGGCGAAGTAAAAAAGCCCGAGACCATTAATTACCGTACGTTCAAGCCCGAGCGTGACGGTTTGTTCTGTGCCAAGATCTTTGGCCCAGTGAAAGATTACGAATGCTTATGTGGTAAATACAAGCGTTTGAAGCACCGCGGCGTCATTTGTGAGAAGTGTGGCGTTGAAGTTGCATTGGCGAAAGTACGTCGTGAGCGTATGGGGCACATTGAGCTTGCAAGCCCGGTCGCTCACATCTGGTTTTTGAAGTCACTGCCCTCACGTATTGGCTTGCTGTTGGATATGACTCTACGTGATATCGAGCGTGTTCTGTACTTCGAGTCATACATCGTGACTGACCCGGGTATGACGTCGTTAGAGTATGGCCAGCTGTTGTCGGATGAGCAGTACTACGAAGCGATGGAAGAATTCGGTGACGAGTTCGTCGCAAAAATGGGTGCTGAAGCCATCCAAGATATGATGAAGCAGTTAGATCTGGAGCGCGAAATTGCAAAATTGCGTGAGGAGATTCCTGCGACTAACTCCGAGACGAAAATTAAAAAGCTGTCTAAACGTCTTAAGTTAATGGAGGCGTTTGCTAGCTCGGGCAACAAGCCTGAGTGGATGGTCTTAAATGCATTGCCGGTATTGCCGCCTGATCTGCGTCCGTTGGTGCCTCTAGAAGGTGGGCGTTTCGCAACGTCTGACTTGAACGATCTGTATCGTCGCGTCATCAACCGTAACAACCGTTTGAAGCGCCTATTAGATCTTAACGCGCCTGATATCATTGTTCGCAACGAAAAACGTATGCTGCAGGAAGCGGTTGACGCCCTGTTAGATAACGGTCGTCGTGGTCGTGCTATTACCGGTTCGAACAAGCGCCCCTTGAAGTCGCTGGCCGACATGATCAAAGGTAAGCAGGGTCGTTTCCGTCAGAACTTGTTGGGCAAGCGCGTAGATTACTCTGGACGTTCGGTAATCGTGACAGGGCCTGCATTAAAGCTGCACCAATGTGGTCTGCCTAAGAAGATGGCATTAGAGCTGTTCAAGCCTTTCATTTTCGGCAAGCTTGAGCACCGTGGCTTGGCAACAACCATCAAAGCTGCGAAAAAGATGGTTGAGCGCGAGCCGCCAGAAGTTTGGGATATCTTGGCTGAGGTAATCCGTGAGCACCCAGTGCTACTGAACCGTGCGCCAACGCTTCACCGTTTGGGTATTCAGGCTTTCGAGCCAGTGCTGATTGAAGGTAAAGCGATTCAGTTGCACCCACTTGTGTGTGCGGCGTACAACGCTGACTTCGACGGCGACCAGATGGCGGTACACGTACCGCTGACCATTGAGGCGCAGCTTGAAGCTCGCGCTTTGATGATGTCGACCAACAATATTTTGTCGCCTGCGAGTGGTGACCCAATTATCGTGCCTTCTCAGGACGTGGTGTTGGGCTTGTATTACATGACGCGTGACCGCATCAACGCCAAAGGCGAGGGCCGTATCTTTGCGAACGTGAGTGAAGTGCATCGCGCGTATCACAGCGGCGAAGTCGGTCTGCAGGCGAAAGTAAAAGTGCGTATCCACGAATCTGTCGTTTCTGATGATGGTGATCGTAGCGAGCGGACCTTTATCGCTGACACCACCGTCGGTCGTGCGTTGTTGTGGGAAATCGTACCTGAGGGTATCGCCTACGAAATGGTGAACCAGCCCATGGTGAAAAAAGCGATTTCGCGCATCATTAACCGCTGTTACCGTGTGGTTGGTCTGAAAGCTACCGTAATCTTTGCTGACCAATTAATGTACACCGGCTACGAGTACTCGACTCGATCGGGCGCGTCGATCGGTGTGAACGACTTCGAAATTCCGGCGGAAAAAGCGCGTATCATTGAAGGCGCTGAGGCCGAAGTGAAAGAGATCGAAGATCAGTACGCCGCTGGCCTCGTGACCCAAGGCGAGAAGTACAACAAGGTTATCGATATTTGGTCTCGAGCTAACGATTTGGTGTCAAAGTCGATGATGGACGGTTTGTCGAAAGAAACCGTGATCAACAAAGACGGCGAAGAGGAAGAGCAGGCGTCATTCAACTCAGTCTACATTTACGCCGACTCAGGTGCGCGTGGCTCACCAGCCCAGATTCGTCAGCTGGCGGGTATGCGTGGCTTGATGGCTAAACCCGATGGTTCGATTATTGAAACACCAATTACCGCGAACTTCCGTGAAGGCCTGAACGTACTGCAGTACTTTATTTCGACGCACGGCGCTCGTAAAGGTTTGGCGGATACCGCATTGAAAACCGCAAACTCCGGTTACTTGACGCGTCGTTTGGTCGACGTGGCGCAAGACTTGGTTGTGACCGAGGACGATTGTGGCACCGACAAAGGCATTCTGATGACGCCTGTTATCGACGGTGGCGACATCATCGAAACCCTGGGTGATAGGGTCTTGGGTCGAATTGTTGCGCGCGATGTTATCCGTCCAGGAACGGATGACGAAATCGCTGTAACGGCGGGTACCATGCTGGATGAAGCTTGGATTCGTCGCTTAGAGGAAATGGGTATCGACGAAGTTGAGGTGCGCTCGCCGATTACTTGTGAAACTCGTCACGGTATTTGTTCGACCTGTTACGGTCGAGACTTGGCGCGCGGCCACAAAGTGAACATTGGTGAGGCGATCGGTGTTGTCGCGGCGCAGTCTATTGGTGAGCCTGGAACGCAGCTCACCATGCGTACCTTCCACATTGGTGGTGCGGCATCACGAGCTACTGCGGCTGATAACATTCGCGTGCTAAACGATGGTACGGTGCGTTTACACAACCTCAAAACGGTACAAAGAGTCGACGGTTCTTTGGTCGCTGTATCGCGTTCAGGTGAGTTGTCGGTACTTGATACCAAAGGCCGCGAGAAGGAGCGCTACAAGCTACCTTATGGTGCAAATTTGGTCGTTAATGATCACGCCTCGATTAACGCGGGTGACGTCGTTGCAACCTGGGATCCTCACACGCACCCAATCGTGACGGAAGTGGCTGGTACGGTTAAATTCGTGGGTATGGAAGACCAGATCACCGTTAAGCGCCAAACGGATGAGCTGACCGGTCTGTCCAGTATCACGGTCATGGATGCAGGTGAGCGGCCAGCGGCGGGTAAAGACATTCGCCCGGCTGTAACCTTGATCGATGAAGAAGGTAATGAACTTTGTCTGGCCGGTACGAACGTGCCTGCACACTACTTTTTACCTCCGGGCGCGTGGGTATCTCTGGAAGACGGCGTGCGCATTGAAATCGGTGACGTTATTGCTCGTATACCTCAGGAAGGTTCGAAAACACGCGACATCACCGGTGGTCTGCCACGCGTTGCCGACCTTTTCGAAGCGCGTCGTCCAAAAGAACCTGCGATCTTGGCAGAAATCAGCGGTACTGTGAGCTTTGGGAAAGAAACCAAGGGCAAGCGTCGTCTGATGATTACGCCGACCGATGGTTCTGTGATGCCTGATGGATCTACGCACTACGAGGCGTTAATTCCCAAGTGGCGCAACTTGTCGGTATTTGAAGGCGAATTGGTCGAGAAAGGCGAAGTGGTATCAGAAGGTCCATTGAGCCCGCACGACATCTTGCGTCTAAAAGGCATCGAGGAGCTCGCGAAGTATATCGTTAACGAGATCCAGGAAGTTTATCGCTTGCAGGGTGTAAAAATTAACGATAAGCACGTTGAAGTTATTGTGCGTCAGATGTTGCGTAAAGTGATCATCACTCATTCGGGCGACTCCACTCTGATTAAAGGTGAGCAGGTCGAGTACGTGACCTTGTTGGAAGAAAACGAGCGTCTGTTGGCCGATGGTCTCGTCCCCGCGTCTGGTGAGCGTGAGCTTTTGGGTATTACAAAGGCATCATTGGCCACGGAGAGCTTTATTTCAGCGGCCTCGTTCCAGGAGACGACCCGAGTGTTGACTGAAGCGGCGGTGACCGGTAAGCGCGATTATCTGCGTGGTCTGAAAGAGAACGTGGTTGTGGGGCGTTTGATCCCAGCGGGTACGGGCTTGGCCTACCACGAAGAGCGACGCAAGAAGCGTGCGCAAGGCGATGAAATGCGCGTCAGTGCACAGGATATCGAGGCAGCATTAACGGAAGCCCTGCGGGCGGATGTTGGCGCTTCGGAAGATGAGCTTGAGTAACGAGAGTCACTGGGCTTGACGGTAAGAGGCGGCCTCTATAGAATGCCGCCTCCTTATTTTAGCTGCCCGTATTGGGCAACCAAGATCTGGCGAAAGTCAGAGCGAACAATCGGAGTTTTATTGCATGGCAACGATTAACCAGCTTGTGCGCAAGCCGCGCAAGCGTAAAGTGGTAAAGAGCGACGTACCTGCATTGCAGGCGTGTCCTCAACGTCGTGGAGTGTGTACTCGTGTATACACCACCACTCCTAAAAAACCTAACTCGGCGTTGCGTAAAGTATGTCGTGTTCGCTTGACCAACGGTTATGAAGTTTCTTCATACATCGGCGGTGAAGGTCACAACCTGCAAGAGCACAGCGTAGTGTTAATTCGTGGCGGTCGTGTAAAAGACTTGCCAGGTGTGCGCTATCACACCGTTCGCGGTAGCTTGGATACTTCAGGCGTAGCGAATCGTAAGCAAGCCCGTTCTAAGTACGGTGCGAAACGTCCTAAGTCATAGGACAGTAACAATCTGGTGCTACCCTGCAGGGTAGCGAAAAGTAAGGCCAAGTCTCTGCCTCTCCCACCTTAAATAAGTGGCAGGTCGGTACTTGGAATACCTGAAGAGAGAATAGTATGCCAAGAAGACGCGTTGTCGCAAAACGTGAAGTTTTGCCAGATCCCAAGTTTGGAAATGTCACCCTAGCTAAATTCATGAACCACGTCATGATTAGCGGTAAAAAATCGGTTGCCGAAAGTATCGTATACGGTGCTTTGGATATCGTTCAGCAAAAACTGAATAAAGATCCACTCGAAGCGTTTGATGAAGCTTTAGAAAACATCGCGCCCATGGTGGAAGTTAAGTCTCGCCGCGTAGGTGGTGCGACCTATCAGGTGCCTGTCGAGGTTCGTCCAGCTCGCCGTATCGCGCTCTCCATGCGCTGGTTGGTAGAGTACGCACGCAACCGTGGCGAGAAGTCGATGCGTCAGCGTTTGGCTGGTGAAATCATTGACGCCTCTCAAGGTAAGGGTAATGCGGTTAAGAAGCGTGAAGACGTGCACCGTATGGCCGAAGCCAATAAGGCGTTCTCGCACTTCCGTTTCTAATACAAGCGTTTGTGTCATCGATTTTGGTGAGGATATATTGTGGCTCGTAAGACTCCTATAGCTCGCTATCGGAACATCGGTATTTGCGCTCACGTTGATGCGGGTAAAACCACAACAACGGAGCGCGTACTTTTTTACACGGGTCTATCTCACAAAATCGGTGAGGTTCATGATGGCGCTGCCACTATGGACTGGATGGAGCAAGAGCAAGAGCGTGGTATCACGATTACCAGTGCTGCTACCACGTGCTTTTGGGCTGGTATGAACCAGCAATTTGACGAGCACCGCATTAATATTATTGATACGCCCGGACACGTCGATTTTACGATTGAAGTTGAGCGTTCACTGCGCGTACTAGATGGCGCTGTGGTGGTCTTGTGCGGTTCCTCGGGCGTTCAGCCGCAGACGGAAACTGTCTGGCGTCAAGCCAACAAATACGAAGTACCTCGCATGGTCTTTGTGAACAAAATGGACCGAGCAGGGGCGAGTTTTGAGCGCGTTGTGCAGCAGTTGCGCGACCGTTTGGGTGCCAATGCGGTGCCCCTCCAAATGACGATTGGAGCAGAAGACGAGTTCAAAGGCGTCGTCGACCTGATTAAGCGTAAAGCCATCATTTGGAATGAAGCCGATCAGGGTATGACTTTCGAATACCAAGATATTCCTGAGGATATGGTCGACGAGGTCGAAGAAATGCGCGAGTTCATGGTTGAAGCTGCCGCCGAGGCAAGCGACGACCTGATGAGCAAATACCTCGAAGGCGAAGAGCTTAGCGAAGAAGAAATTAAGCAAGGTATCCGCGCTCGCACCTTGGCGAATGAAATCATTCCCGTATTGGGTGGATCTGCCTTCAAGAATAAGGGTGTTCAAGCTGTCTTGGATGCTGTTATTGACTACATGCCGTCGCCCACTGAGGTGAAAGCCATCGAAGGCACATTGGAAGATGGTGAAACGGTTGACACCCGTGAAGCTGACGATAGCGCACCCTTCGCAGCGCTTGCATTTAAGATCGCCACAGATCCCTTTGTCGGCACGCTGACTTTCTTCCGCGTGTATTCTGGTAAGTTGGAAAGCGGTACCGCTGTTTACAACTCAGTTAAAGAGAAAAAAGAGCGTGTGGGCCGCATGGTGCAAATGCACGCTAATAGCCGAGAAGAAATTAAAGAGTGCTTGGCGGGTGATATCGCGGCTGCTGTGGGTCTCAAAGATGTCACCACAGGTGATACCCTGTGCGCGATTGATAAGCCCATTGTGCTCGAGCGCATGGAATTCCCAGAGCCTGTGATCTCTGTGGCGGTTGAGCCTAGGTCGAAGGCCGACCAAGAAAAAATGGGCGTTGCACTCGGCAAGCTCGCTCAGGAGGATCCATCATTCCGAGTGAAGACGGACGAAGAAACTGGTCAAACGATTATTTCTGGTATGGGTGAATTGCACCTCGATATTATCGTTGACCGTATGCGTCGTGAGTTTAGCGTTGAAGCAAATATTGGTAAGCCGCAAGTCGCTTATCGCGAGCGCATCCGCAATAAAGCCGAGGTCGAAGGTAAATTCGTTCGTCAATCCGGTGGTCGAGGCCAGTACGGGCATGTCTGGGTTCGTTTCGAGCCGGCCGAAGATGAAGGTGCTGATGGACTCGACTTTGTCAACGAAATAGTTGGCGGGGCGGTGCCTCGCGAGTATATTCCAGCTGTGCAAAAAGGCATCGAAGAGCAGATGCAAAACGGCGTTTTGGCTGGTTACCCGTTGTTGGGCCTCAAGGCTACTTTATACGACGGTTCGTTTCACGATGTTGACTCGAATGAAATGGCATTTAAAATTGCCGCGTCGATGGCGACTAAGAAGTTAGCCCAAGTCGGCGGGGCGGCATTGCTTGAACCCATAATGAAGGTTGAAGTCGTAACGCCAGAAGAAAATATGGGCGACGTGGTGGGTGATCTTAATCGCCGCCGGGGTCTCATTTTGGGTATGGATGAAAGCGTAAGCGGTAAGGTGATCAACGCTGAGGTGCCTCTTGCAGAAATGTTTGGGTACGCGACGGATTTGCGATCAGCAACTCAGGGGCGGGCGACCTACACAATGGAGTTTGCAAAGTATTCAGAAGCGCCGAGTAATATTGCAGATGCCATCGTTGCGAAGAATGGAATTTATTAACTTAGCGAAAGCTATCAATTGAGAGGTGTTGTAAAGTGGCAAAGGAAAAGTTTGAGCGTAATAAGCCTCACGTAAACGTGGGCACAATTGGTCACGTAGACCATGGTAAAACGACTCTGACCGCGGCTCTGACTCGAGTTTGCGCAGAGGTATTTGGTGGACAAGCGGTTGCGTTTGACGGTATTGACAACGCACCGGAAGAGCGTGAGCGTGGTATCACGATTGCGACATCACACGTAGAGTACGATTCATCGACTCGTCACTACGCACACGTAGACTGCCCTGGGCACGCTGACTATGTTAAGAACATGATCACGGGTGCTGCACAGATGGACGGTGCGATCTTGGTATGTGGTGCGACTGATGGTCCAATGCCTCAGACTCGCGAGCACATTTTGTTG
>NZ_CBFHWH010000048.1:0-6530 GCF_965659035.1 Aequoribacter sp.
CGATTACCTTGCTCGCAAGATTTAAGATTTGAAGGTCAAATGTGAAGTCTGTCACACTGAAACTTTGCGAAATCAAAGACTGGGTTTATTCTTAGCAAATGATTAAACACGAACGCAAAGAACTCACCATAAGAATCGAGAAGCTCGATTGGAGCAAAGGCCAATCCGTGCTTGCGATGATTCGTAGGCGAGTATTTATTGACGAGCAAGGTATTCCTGAGTCCGTCGAGCTGGATAGCTTGGATATCAGCGCACAGCACTACGTTGCCATCGTCGACAAAAAACCTGTCGGCACGGCGCGGCGACTCCGAGATGGACGAGTGGGCCGTATGGCCGTACTCAGTGCCTATCGTAACGCTGGGGTCGGATCCGCCCTGATGCGCTACGTTATTGATGATGCAATGAAATCAGGGTTGCCACGCTTGTATTTGCACGCCCAAACAGCCGCCATTGAGTTCTATGCGCGTCACGGTTTTTCTGCCGTCGGGGAAATGTTCGAAGAAGCCGCAATGAGCCATCAGGCCATGGAAAGGCCCTTACACTATCAGGATTACAGCGACCGTAT
This sequence comes from Aequoribacter sp., assembly GCF_965659035.1. Taxonomy (NCBI): domain Bacteria; kingdom Pseudomonadati; phylum Pseudomonadota; class Gammaproteobacteria; order Cellvibrionales; family Halieaceae; genus Aequoribacter; species Aequoribacter sp. The sequence continues at coordinate 566 of NZ_CBFHWH010000048.1, forward strand.
TATTGCCGCGAGTTACCCATCGCCGAGTGACCAGCTGGTTCTGAATCTTGCTCGACGAGCCAATCGTACGATTCGTATATTTAGCGACACGCTGGATCACCTGTTGTTTGATAACAAAGAGCTTGCCGATAGGTTGTCTGATTTAGCACGTTCAACCCGCGATTCTCAAGTACAAATCTTGATTACTAACAGCCAGCTCATACAGCAAAAAGGCCACAGATTGCTTGATCTTTCTCGACGTCTGCCCAGCTCTGTGCATTTACACATGACGAAAGTACCAGAGGCTTTGGCGGGTAAGATGCTGGTGCTGGCAGATCATGACGGCGTATTGTACATGCCAAACATCAATGACGGTCGAGTGCGATTTGAACCCTCAGATAGGCCTTTGTGTATGAGACTTACCGAAGCCTTTGATCGAGTGTGGCAGCGCAGCGAGGCGGATCCTAACCTGCGCGAGCTTGGCATCTAAAGCATAAGTCCGATACGATCAGCGTCGTACACTAGATCATAGGTCTTTAGCGCAGGGCACGGAAAACCCGCAGGCTTCACCAGGACCCCTGAGCGTTTTAGATCAAACTCAAATCCGTGGGCCGAGCACAGAAGAAGACCGTCACTTATCTTCGCATAATCGAGCGCGTAGTTTTGGTGCGGGCAGGTACGTGAGAACGCATAAGTCTGCCCATCTTCATGAAGAAGAATGATATCCGCTCCCTCAATTTTGAACGCTTGACGATAGCCCTCATGGAGGTTGATAAGCCGCTCTAGTGGTATGAAGCGCATGCCGCCCAGCCTTTAAAGTAGATCAAGAATTCGCCTCGCCGCAGTGTAAGTGGTGACATCTTGTTCGGCAACCGCTGTCTCGAGCTCTGGCAGCAAAGCCTTGATCTGAGGGTTCGCGCGAAGCTTGGCCTCTAAACCCTCGCGGATCAGCTGATGCATCCACTGCAACCGTTGTGACTGCCGGTCGCGTGTCAGCGCGCCGTTGACTCGGGACTGTTCCCAGTAGTCAAATATCATCTCCCAGACTTCACGAATGCGCTCATTGTGAAGCGCAGAGCATGTAAGCACTTTAGGCGTCCAAAACCCACTGTGCCGCAACAAGTGCATGGCATTCTCGTAGTGACGTTTGGCCTGCTCTGCCAGACCTAAACTCTCGCCATCAGCCTTGTTGATCACCAGCGCATCAGCAAGTTCTAAAATCCCTTTTTTTATGCCTTGCAACTCATCGCCGCCGCCAGGAAGCATCAGTAACATGAAAAAATCGACCATGCCCGCAACTTGATGCTCAGACTGCCCGACGCCGACAGTTTCGACCAATATCACGTCGTAACCCGCTGCTTCACACAGCAGCATCGTTTCACGCGTTTTTTGAGCAACGCCACCTAAGGCAGTCCCTGCAGGGCTTGGGCGAATAAAGGCGTCGTTGCTGCGCGAAAGTAGTTCCATTCTCGTTTTGTCGCCAAGAATTGAACCCCCTGCGATGGGTGAGCTTGGATCTACTGCCAATACTGCGACCTTTTTGCCCAATGACAACAGGTATAAACCAAAGGCCTCTATGAACGTGGACTTACCCACGCCTGGCACACCACTAATCCCAATTCTCACGCTATTTCCCGTGTGTGGAAGCAAATCGGCGAGCAGCTCTTGAGCGTTCTCACGGTCTTGTTCACGGGTGCTTTCGATCAGCGTAATGGCCTTGGCCAGCGCTCTGCGCTGGCCAGATCTGATCGCCTCAGGCGTTAGCTTCATTACTCGGCCAATGATTCTCTTACTGCGTCGAGAACGGCGCGAGCGGAGACTGGAATGGGCGTGCCTGGGCCAAAGATGCATCGAACACCCGCATCGTAAAGGCCTTGATAGTCCTGTTTAGGGATAACACCGCCAGCAATCACAACAATGTCATCAGCGCCTTGCTTTCTGAGCTCTTCAACCAGAGCGGGTATGAGCGTTTTGTGTCCAGCTGCCAGCGACGAAGCGCCAACCACGTGAACATCGTTCTCGATGGCCTGCTTAGCGACTTCTTCTGGAGTAGAAAACATGGGAGACAAATCGACATCAAAACCGACGTCCGCAAAGGCCGTCGCTACGACTTTGGCTCCGCGATCGTGCCCATCTTGCCCCATCTTACACACCAGCATGCGGGGTCGACGACCAAAATCGGTAATGAACTGTTCGATGTCTTGACTGATCATTTTCCAATCATCATCCTCGTCAAAGGCCGCTCCGTAGACACCTGAAACCGTCTGCGCGGTAGCATTAAAGCGGCCGTATTCTTTCTCAAGAGCCTCGGAAATTTCTCCGACAGTAGCTCGCAGGCGGGTGGCTTTTACCGCCAGATCTAGCAAATTACCCTCACCCTTTTGTGCACACGCAGTCAATGCGCTCAGGGCTTCCTCCACAGAAGACTCGTCTCGACTTGCGCGAATTGCCTGTAGACGTTTGATTTGTGACTCACGGACCGCTTGATCGTCGATTGACAGCACATCGACTTCTTCTTCGGACTCTGTTTTGTATTTGTTTACGCCCACAATGACGTCTTCGCCACGGTCAATTCGCGCTTGTTTCTTTGCCGCTGCCTCTTCGATTTTCAGCTTAGGCATGCCGGTCTCGATGGCTTTAGCCATGCCACCTGCTGCTTCGACTTCTTCGATCAGCTCCCACGCTTTGTCGGCAATCGATTGGGTAAGGTTTTCCATAAAGTAGGAGCCACCCCATGGGTCTACAACCTTGGTGATTCCAGTTTCCTCTTGAATGATAAGCTGGGTGTTGCGGGCAATACGCGCCGAAAACTCGGTGGGTAAGGCAATGGCCTCATCCAGTGCATTGGTGTGGAGCGACTGAGTGCCACCGAATACCGCTGCCATTGCTTCGATGGTGGTTCGCACCACGTTGTTGTAGGGATCTTGCTCTGTCAATGACCAACCCGAGGTTTGGCTGTGCGTTCTCAACATCGAGCTTTTAGGATTCTTTGGGTTGAATTCCGATACGATTTTCGCCCACAGCAAGCGCGCCGCGCGCAACTTGGCGATCTCCATGTAGAAATTCATGCCGATGCCCCAGAAGAAGGACAACCTTGGAGCGAAGGCATCGATGTCTAATCCCGCCGCAATCGCGGTGCGAATATACTCTTTGCCATCAGCTAGTGTATAGGCAAGTTCCAATGCGGCATTCGCTCCAGCTTCCTGAATATGGTAGCCCGAAATGCTAATGGTGTTGAACTTGGGCATATTTTGAGAGCAGTAAGCAATAATGTCCCCGATGATACGCATGCTCGGCGCCGGCGGGTAAATGTAGGTATTGCGAACCATGAACTCTTTCAGAATATCATTTTGAATGGTGCCCGCGAGTTGCTCGGGACCCACGCCCTGCTCTTCAGCAGCGACAATGTATCCGGCCAGCACGGGAAGCACGGCGCCGTTCATCGTCATGGACACCGACACTTTATCGAGTGGTATTCCATCGAACAGGATCTTCATGTCCTCGACTGAATCGATAGCGACGCCCGCTTTGCCCACATCTCCAGACACACGAGGATGGTCTGAGTCGTAACCGCGGTGCGTAGCCAAGTCAAAAGCAACCGAAACACCCTGCCCGCCCGCGGCCAGCGCCTTGCGGTAAAACGCGTTCGATTCTTCCGCGGTTGAGAAGCCAGCATACTGACGGATAGTCCAAGGGCGGCCGGCATACATGGTGGCTTGCGGCCCGCGGATATAGGGCGACATACCTGGCATAGTATTGGTGTATTGCAGTCCGTCTAAGTCTTCCATCGTGTACAGCGCTTTGACATCGATATCTTCAGGGGTGTGCCAAACCAAGTCATCAATCGATTTGCCGCGCATTTGTGATTCCGCAACCGCCTTCCAGTTGTCAGGCGTAGCGTCATTGGGATCGTAAATTGAATCGCTCATAAGGTGTCTCTATTATTTAGTGGGCGTCGGCAGGTTGGCTCAGCTCGATCAAAACACCGCCACAACTTTTCGGGTGAATAAAAATTACGGTCGAGCCATGCGCTCCCGGCGTCGGTTTATCACCAATGAACTGATAGCCTTTAGTACGCAAACGCTCGACATCCTCTTCTATGTTGTCTGTGCGGAAACACAGGTGGTGGATCCCACCACCCCGCTTCTCTAGGTACCCCGCGATTGGCCCTTCGCCGTTCAGTGGATGAACGAGTTCGATGCTGGTGGGCGGCAACGGAAAAAAAGCCGTGGTTGTTTTGGCCGCTTCGACAATTTCGGTACCTTCATAAGTCAAACCAAAATCTTCCATAAAGCGCTTGATCGCTGCGTCCAGGTCTGGAACGGCGATTGCTATGTGGTCTAGCGCAGTAATCATAACAGCTCCTTAAAGTAACGATTGCATCAGCTCGGTGGTTTTGGCTCGCTGACGTGCCTGCTTCTGCTCGGGCGTTTCTATTTCTATTTTCTCATCGGGTGTGATTTTGAACAAAGGTTGCCCTTTGCGAATAATCACTCCGTCTTTGTCGACCAAGACCTCGTCAACGGTCCCCGCGAAAGGTGCATAGACCTTGTTGAACATCTTCATGACTTCGACGATGTATAAGGGGTCGCCTGCTTCAAAATGCGAGCCAGGCTCGACGTATAAGGCATGCTCTGGACTCTCTCGACCATAAAACATGCCGCCACTCGCCGCCAAAATTTCATCTGCTTTGGCAGCTGGCGGTGGCGCAAGTACCTTAGCCATTTTTGCCTGATGATCAGCATCGAGCAGGCGCTCTGGAATATAAATCGTCAAATCTTCATTAACAGCCAATGCGTAGAAGTCTGCGAGGAGCCCCAGTTTTGGAAGTATGAGCAATAAATCCATGCCGGCTTGATAGCCGTAATGTGCCGATCTCACGGCTGCCCACAGTTCCTCACTTAAATCAGACCCCTCTGGCGCACAATCTTCATCCAGTACAGAGCACAGTTCAATCCAGTCTTCACAGGCAAGACGATCGTCTAAATCTTGATAAAACTGATTAGCTTCTTGCAGTAACTCATTGTCATGACTCCAAATCATACTTGCAGCCGCCTGCCCCGCGCGGTACCCCATATTCAAGAACTCATAAGTTTCGGCCAGCAGTTCTACCGGATTTTCGTTCCAGACTAGGGTGTCTCCCACAAGGCCGACACAGTCGCTGTGGATACTCAACCAGCCACTCAGAGCGTGTGGATCGCTCAGTAAAGCGCCCAAAGGGCGCGTCAGCAAGGTTTGTTTGAGCGCTAAGCACTCGGAAAGCGCTGTTTTTGCCGCCCCCTCAGCCCCAGCCGTGACGTGGTCGGCCAATAAATGCCAAGCCGCGTCGAGGTCAATGTTGTCTGCAAGGGCTTTTACTTCACCCACAAGAGTCAGATAGGGAACAATAAACCGAGTAGTGGGACGTGCATTGATGTTGTTGCCGATGAACCAATTGACCAAACCATTGTGGAACGACAAGTTGGTTGCCAAGTCCTTGCCGCGAATGGTGGTGCGACGCAAGGTCTCTGCCATACGCTCGTAGGTGTCTAAACGCGTTTCACCTACGGTTAAGAGCAAAGCAATATTCGAATCATAAGCTCCTGCTAAAGTGTATTTGATAAATACATCGGTATCGGGGTTGTGTAACGAAATGCCTTGGTCGTCGCGAATCTCTCCCTCAATTGCGTCGCTCCAGTACTCGATGACACCGCCAGCCGATGGCTGCAATGCATTGTTCGTCGCGTTCAGGCGTGCCTCGACGCTGTCGTTATGCCGCAAAATACGTTCGGGTTTGGGGAGTTTTGAACCGTGTGCGGCCAGCAATACCATCGCCTCGACGAGAGACTCCACAATAAAGTAATCATTGGGGTTTTCTGGATTCACAAACTTGAGCGCGTAGCACAGCTCCGTCACGCGGTGCTCTACTTGGATTCGAGTATTCATTTCCATAAAGAAGTGTTTATCGCGATCGACGATGCACTCAAAGGTCGACACCGAATCCAGC
>NZ_CBFHWH010000048.1:6536-15830 GCF_965659035.1 Aequoribacter sp.
ACTTGGATTCGAGTATTCATTTCCATAAAGAAGTGTTTATCGCGATCGACGATGCACTCAAAGGTCGACACCGAATCCAGCCCCACTGCTTCGCCAAACCGCGCCGCCTCATCTTCCATTGCGACCAGCGTTTTTAAATCTTGCTCTAGCACACCTTGCTCAGTCGCACGCCCCTGCTGTTTCGCTTCTTCAATAGCGGCCTGTAGTGATTCAACAGTCACCGACACTTCCAGTAACTTCTGCTCGTGCATCTGAAGCGAGCAATCGCGCCCGCCCAAAGTCATCGACCATTCACCGTTACCGATCACTTGGATTTCTTGGTGGCGCGTGGTTTCGATATTGAGCTCGACCAAAACGTTTTTATTGTCGCCAACGCCGGTCGCTTTCACTTCGTTCAAGATTTCACGGATTAACTCGGGAGTTTTTCTAGCCGCCTGCTCAATACGTGAGGCTTCGTCGCCCTCATAAGCCGATGGCGCAGCCAGGATGCGTTGCCCCTTCCCGCCACCGCCCGAGATCGCCTTTAATCGTACGCGATTGCTGGGGTACTCTGCATACATTCGCATAACGGCTTCGGTGAGCGTTTCTGATAACTCATCAACAGTGTATAAATCGATACCCTTATCGTAGGATGCTTGAAGCACTAAATCCGCTTTGTCTTCCAACGAGACATCCGTTTGATCCAACAGTGATTCATCTAAAGGTAATGCTTGCTCGGCAACTAGATCCTTAAGGGCTTGAATGGTTGGATACTTCTTTAGCAGTGTCAGCGCAGTGCCGTTGTCGATGCCTGGCGTAACACTGACACCCACACGGAGAGCCGTTCTTTTCGCCTCATCTTTGAGGCCAGCATCGTGCACGGTTTTGGAGCAGGGTCCAACAAAATTAAGCCCTGCCTTCTCCATTGCCGCGACCATGGCTTCGTCTTCTGCCATGAAGCCATAACCTGCGAAGATCGAATTGTAGCCATTGGTGTGAGCTATCGAAATAATTTGCGCTATGCGTTGTTCCCGCTCTTCTTTATTAGCGCCGGTATAGTCGGGTACTCGGTGAATGTTGTTTGGGTCTTTGATTGCCCGTAGCTCAGGTGCCAAGGCATCCTGGTACACAATTGAATCTTTTTCGCTGAGCAAGATGCCGAAATCCTTGATACCCATCTCGACAAAGACATCCATCGCTTCTTTGCGAATGGGGCCCCGGCAAATAATCAGAGGCCGCAATTCGCGACAGTCGAACTGACGAATCCACTCGGAAGCGTGCGCATGCAGCTGACGATTTTTATGGATCAACGGGTTGTTTAAATAATGTTCGTTTGACACTGTTCGTTCCTCTTGAAATCGTCGACGTGCTTAGTGGAATTCGCGCTGAACGCCGCCCATGGGCTCTGGCGTGTAGTGTCGTAGGCAGAATGCCATTTGCTCACCCAGCACTTGACGCAGATCCGAGGGCATGACGATTTGCGAAATTGACCCAAGGCTCAAAGCTTCGTTGGGGTTCATGAGCTCTCGCTCGTAGCGCTGTGCCAACAGCTGCTCTTCTGCCTTAACCCACTCATTCACCAACCCCGTCGCCGTTTCTAACGCTTCGTTTTCGCTCATGCCTGCTGCACGCTGGGCTTCGGCCTCCTGAACAACTTTGGATTTGGCGGACTGGCGAATTTTACGGAGCTCATCTTTGTACACATATTCGACACCCGCAGGCCCCATAACGGCCACTCGTGTGGTAGGCAATGCAACGACGAAGTCTGCTCCCGTCGGGTAGTTGTTGTAAGACGCATAGGCACCACCGAAGGCGTTACGAACCAAAACAAGGAAGCGAGGTGTCCTTAGGTCGACAATTGCGTCGAGCATTGCGCGACCTGCCTGAACAATACCTCTGCTCTCTTGCTCTCGCCCCGGTAAAAACCCGGTGGTATCTTCCAAGAAAATAATGGGGATGTTGTACAGGTTGCAAAAGCGGATGAAACGTGCATTTTTGTAGGCCGCGTCAACATCGATCTGCCCCGAGGCTACCGCTGAATTGTTGGCCACAAAGCCCACAACGTTGCCCCCCATACGCCCTAGAGCTGTAATTGTGTTGCGTGCTCGCTCAGGCTGTATTTCTAAAAAGTCACCATGATCACACAGTTGCTGAATCAGGATGCTGATATCGATGGGAGTGTTGAAGCCTGTTGGAGAATTAAAGGCTTGCTTAAGCAATATATCGATATCCCATGTTTTGCGACTTAGGGGGTCACTGGAAGCCTGCAACGGCGCTAACTCGCCAGCATGGCTGGGCAAATAGTTGAGCAACTCGCGGACCTTTCTAAGCGCTGCGACCTCATCGGGCACGACGAAATCGGTGACGCCACTCTGAGAATGCACTTTGGGGCCCCCTAATTCGTCTGGGGTCACGTCCTCACCGAGCACAGATTTAACCACGCCGGGACCGGTTAATCCGAAGAAGGTCTCGTTCGGCTGTATTAAAAAGCTACCTTGTCGGGGAAGGTATGAGCCACCACCTGCGTTAAAGCCAAACATACACATTATACTCGGCACAACGCCCGAGATTTTGCGCAAAGCAGTGAACGCGTCGGCATAGCCATCTAAGCCACCAACGCCAGCTGGGATATAGGCCCCCGCCGAATCATTTAAACCAACCACCGGGATTTTACGTTTTGCGGCGAGTTCGAACAGTCGCGCCAACTTCTTCCCGTTGGTGGCGTCCATAGACCCTGCTCGCACGGTGAAATCGTGCCCATACACCGCAACGTCACGGCCATTGACCTGTATGAGCCCTGTGACCAAGGAGGCGCCATCAAGGTTAGGCCCCCAGTTTTGATAGAAGACAGTAAATGGTCCGTCGGTTAGACACTGGATGCGTTCCCAGATTGTCATGCGATTCTTTTGGTGCTGACGCATTATCGCTTTAGTGCCGGCAGCTACATGAGGCCGCTGCTGCAAATTCCAACCGGCCTCCAGTGACTTCTCGTAAAGTCCCGGTTCACCAACGATCGCCCCGGGCACAGTAAATTGCTTGTTCTGCTTCTTCTGAAACGGATTGGAAAGCGTGGGCTCGAGTTGTTCCGTGTTTTGTTTGGTCATAGAGTCGTGTCTCTTATTGTACTCAAGAGTGCGTTGTGGCTGTTCATTGTTTGCGCGTCAAGTGCTTGAACCACCTTGCGTTTCGATAAAAATTTAAGCTTGCCCACACTACCGCAACGGCCAAGAAAGTCAATTTGTGACCTGTATATGCGATTGAAATTAGAACCCTCATTTGGCTTAGATCGCATGATGCCGCAAGACCGATTAAACTAGGGCATCTGTTCATCATTGTGATCATAGTTCATGACCCCAGCCCCAAGTCGCATTCCGCTTTCCCTGCCCTCAGACGCCGCAAGCGCGATAGCAACGCAGCTGCACGGTGAGCGCGGTTTTATCTGGTTAGACAGCGCAAACAGCGGCGGCCAAGCGCAAGGTTTCAGTTTGGTGTCGTGTGCTCCAGCCGAGACGATCGCCCATCGGCCCGGTAGTGCGAGCGCATCAGACTTTTTGGACAACTGGAATCAGACCTACCTCGAGCGAGCAAACCAGCACGAGACCTCACTGCCGTTCACTGGCGGCTGGCTAGGCGCGTTGTACTATGATTTTGGTGAAGAGCTCATGGGTATTGACTGCAATTATTCTGGGGGGGGCGCTACCGCTTATGTGGCGTACCACCCTTGGGCAATCGTTTTTGATCACCAGAGCAAGTGTTCTTACTGGGTGGACGACGGCCGCCCTCTAGATGACTTCGCACAAGCGCTCAAAACCTCCCTGCTCACTCGGATTGAGCCTTCTCCCGCACCAGAAATTGGCGCGCTTGAGGCGCTGAAATGGAGAGCCATCGAGCCTAAACATGACTATCTAGATAAGGTCGAAAAAATATTGCAGTACCTATTGGCAGGCGACAGCTACCAGGTGAACTATGCACAACCTTTCGAAACGCAACTGGAGAGCTCTGCCTGGTCGCGATATCTTGCGTTGCGTGCAAAAAATGCAGCGCCATTCAGCGCCTGTCTGCTCCAGACCTCGCTAGACGATATATTATGTTTTTCACCCGAGCTTTTTATCAGGGGTAATGAATCTTTACTTGTCACGCAACCGATTAAAGGTACAACACCAAGGCATAACGATCCGGATATCGATCGCAGGCTCGCCCAAGAGCTCAGTGACTCGCACAAAAACCGCGCAGAAAACGTGATGATCGTGGATTTGCTCCGTAACGATTTAGGCCGCGTATGTAATCCGGGTTCTATTCGTGTGAATTCGCTTTGCGAGCTACACTCTTACCCCAGCGTTCACCACCTGGTCAGCGAAGTTCAGGGCACTCTTGCTAAAGAGATGACACCGATTGATGCTCTAAAAGCGACATTTCCGGGCGGCTCTATTACCGGAGCGCCAAAAAAACGCTCCATGGAAATCATTCGGGAACTCGAACGACTCCCTCGAGGTATTTACTGCGGTAGCATCTTGGCACTTTCTAATAACGGCAATTTTACGTCGAACATTGCCATTCGTACGATCAGTATCAAAGATGGCTACGCGCGCGTCTGGGGTGGTGGCGGAATTGTAGCCGACTCAAACGCCGACGATGAGTATCAAGAGACGTTCGATAAGCTATCGAAGATTTTGCAATAGCGCTCTGCGACCGAGGGCGATCCAGAGCGCTGAGGCAAGCGTGCAGAGCTACAGCTTGATGTCTCGACTGCTCGCATGGGCGATTAAACGTTTCAGATCGTCATATTCATCAACTGCTTTAAATTGAGGAAATTCAGCTTTGACGTTGGCTGGCGCGTGAAACAAAAAGCCTACGTCAGCTTCGGACAGCATCGTGGTGTCGTTGTAGCTGTCCCCTGCCGCAAAAATGGTGTAGTTGAGGCTGTGTAGGGCTTTGATCGACGCCCGCTTGGGGTCTTTTTGCCGCAAGTGGTAATTCACTACCATGCCGTCGGTATCGGTCTCGAGTCTGTGACAAAACAAGGTAGGCCACCCGAGTTGTTTCATCAGCGGCGCTGAGAACTCGTAGAAGGTGTCACTCAAAATAATGACTTGGAAGTTCTCGTTTAACCAGTCGACGAAGGCCTTTGCTCCGGGCAGAGGCTCGAGTGTCGCTATCACGTCCTGAATATCGCTTAACTTCAAGTTATTGTCGCGCAGAATTTGCAGACGATATTGCATTAGCACATCGTAATCCGGTTCATCTCGGGTCGTTTTCTTTAACGCCTCTATTCCGGTTTTCTCGGCAAATGCAATCCATATCTCGGGAATCAAAACGCCTTCGAGATCTAAACAAACTAGTTCCACTGTATATCCTTTTGACTATAGTTTTGGTAATTCGATACCAGCAAACAGGCGGTCGACCTGATCACTCTGTGTTAACTGCATTGCTGCTGCCACCCGCTCTTTGGTCAGGTGCGGCGCAAACAGCTCGATAAAATCGTACATGTAGCCTCGCATAAAAGTGCCGCGCCGACACCCTATCCGAGTCACACTGCTATCAAACAAGTGTTCGGCGGGCAGAGCCACCAAATCTGAATCTGCTGATGGATTATACGCCATGTGTGCGACAATACCGATGCCTAAGCCCAGTCTGACGTAGGTTTTAATAACATCGGCATCCGCCGCGGTAAAAACCACCTGAGGGGTTAGATTTTGACGCTTAAACGCGGAATCTAACTTAGATCGACCGGTAAAGCCGAATACGTAAGTCACGATTGGGTACTGCGCGACCTCTTCAAGTGTGAGTCGCTTTACCTTGGTAAGTGGGTGCTCTTTTGGAACCAAAATACAACGGTTCCACCGATAACATGGCATCATAATGAGGTTGTCGTACAGCTCTAATGCCTCGGTGGCAATCGCGAAATCGACTTCGCCGTCACTGGCCATGGCTGCGATTTGAGCAGGCGTCCCCTGTTGCATGTTGAGAGTGACATTGGGATAGCGCGCCATGAACTCTTTAATGACCATGGGTAATACATAACGCGCCTGCGTGTGCGTAGTCGCCACACTGAGCGTGCCACGCGTATTGTCTGCGAAGTCTCGCGCTGCCTGCTTGATACCCTCTACGCGTTGCAGCACTTCCCCAGCCGCTTCGATGATAAGTTTACCTGCGGGGGTGATTTCGGTGAGATGTTTGCCGCTACGCGCGAAAATCTCGACCCCCAACTCGTCTTCAAGCATACGAATCTGCTTACTTATGCCCGGTTGCGAAGTAAACAAGCTCTGTGCTGTCGCGGAGACGTTTAGGTCGTGATGCGCGACCTCCCAGATATACTTTAGCTGCTGCAATTTCATGATTTAACGCCCACCGTCTTATAACGATAGGCTACAACGAAGCGCGATTTCCCACAAGTTGGTTATAACTGGTCCGACCCCTGATTTGCCACACCGTGGGGCACGTGCCCCGTGGCGACATGCGCGCTCGCCGACGCACAGTGTGATGCTTGATCATCGAAAAACACGTCAGCTTGATAGGCCTTTAGAAACGCTGATTTGTCCATGCCACCCAAAAAAATAGATTCGTCGATTCGAACATTCCAAGCTCTCAGAGTGCGAATGACCCTCTCGTGAGCTGGCGCAGATCGCGCTGTGACAAGCGCTGTTCGGATAGGTGATTCGTGCTCGGGCGCCGACTGCTGCAAATCGTGTAGTGCCCCCAAGAAGCCTCTAAAAGGTCCCCCCGACAGCGGCTGTTTTGCCGACGCTCGCTCCGACGCTGTAAACGCCTCAAGTCCTTCTTGTTTATAAATGCGCTCAGCCTCGTCGGAAAACAGTACGGCATCACCATCGAATGCGACGCGGAGCTGCGCGTTGCTTGATTTCGTTGTACCGTGGGACACCAAAGTTGCTGCCGCTACACCATTATCCAGCGCGTGTCGCACATCTTCGGCCTCGGTCGACAAAAACAAGTGGCACCCAAATGCAGTGATGTACCGCCACGGCGCATCACCGCCGCAAAACGCGGCTCGCGTTATCGGCAGTTGGTGATGTTCTATGGAGTTGAATACTCTAAGCCCCGTATCGGCGCTATTACGAGACAGCAGCACGACCTCAACGCCCGCATCAAAGCGAGCGTTAAGATCCAGCAATTTCCTTACGAAACCAAAAGCCTCTCCGGGCGCAAGAGGCTCATCCTCATGCGCAATCTGGTACGCTGCATAGGCATCGAGCCCCTGCTCCTCGTAGACGCGGTGACTCTCGCGCATGTCAAACAGCGCGCGCGAGGAAATCGCGATAACCAGATTGGGCATAATTACGCGTCAGTACCGATATTCTTCAGTGTCCCCTTCGGCAACACTGCGTGCACGTGTAACCGCTGAAATTTCATGTCCACCTTATCGGCTACGGTGACCACCATATAGGTATCGTCGAGTTTAGCGACACGTCCCAATATGCCGGAGGTCGTAATAATTTCGTCGCCCTTGGCCAAGTTGCTGACCAGCTCTTGATGCTCTTTTTGGCGTTTACGTTGCGGGCGAATTGCAATGAAATAAAAGAGCACGAAGAGGCCGACCAAAAAGAAAATTTGGAACAGTTCGCCGCCTGGTGGCGCTGCATTGGCTGCTTGAGCGTGGGCTGCTGGGATGAAAAAACTCATGGGGGGCTCCAGGTTAAAATCGAAGCGCCATGCTACGAAACTTCGCGAAAAACGTCCATTAATTACGCACAAAGATTACCCTTTTTCTTCGGCCTACCTCGATGATTTGTCCGTTGCCGCTGGCACTAATACCTTAAAATTAAGCAGTAAAGCCCTTTACATTACAAAAAGTTTAGACAACAATGCGTCACAATTCTCGAAAGAGTTGGGTCTGGCCCACACTCTGCGTTATCAAGGAATGTGAAATGTTAGATCGCGTACTTCCCCGCACACTGCTAGCTTTAGGGCGCGCTTTTGAAAAACGTGCACTATCGGCACTACATGCCGATGGTCATTTAGGATTGCGGCCCTCTCACTTCGCCGTATTTTCTTACATTGGCCTCGGTACTGTGCGGGTGTCTGAACTTGCCGACAGAGCCCAACAAACGCAACAAGGCATGGGGAAAACCTTACGGGAGCTCGAGCAGATGGGCTATATCGAGCGCGCGATCGATTCGCAGGACCGCCGCGCGAAGGCTATAAAGCTCACAAAGAACGGCCGAAAAGTCGCCGAGCACATTGCGAAGACTTTCAGCGCGATAAGAAAAGAGCAAGCCGAACAACTGGGTCAGAAAGATTATGAGACCTTTGTCGCCTTGCTAGACAAATTGGTAGGAGTCACTGGATTAGAGACTCCTGCGCCCTTTTGGAAGTAACTAACCTACAAGAGCGAGCACGTCGTCGTGATGAGTCTTGGTCTTCACTTTGGCCATCACATGGGAAATAACGCCATCACCGTCTATGACAAATGTGCTCCGCAGTATTCCCATAAACTCTCGACCCATAAACTTCTTGAGACCCCACGCGCCGTAGGCTTCGGCGACACTGTGGTCTTCATCCGATAAAAGGGTGAAGTTTAGATCATACTTATCTTCGAACCGTTTCAGGCGCTCGTGCGGATCTGGGCTTAGGCCGAGAACTACAATGTCTCGTGATACGTAGGCGTCATTGGTATCACGTAGCCCACAAGCTTGCGTCGTGCAGCCAGGTGTCATTGCTTTCGGGTAGAAGTACACGACCACCGTTTTGCCCTTGTAGTCACTTAAGCGCACAAGGTCACCATTTTGGTTCTGTAATGCGAAATCGGGGGCTTTATCACCAACGTTTAAAAAACTCACTTGTGTACTCCTTAGGTAAGGTTGTTTAATCGATATCGTCGGAATCGACTTCGTTCCTGTCAATGCGAGCCTGATCCTTAAAGTCGGAAGGAATCTGCTTTTTGTGCCGAGCGCCAAGATCGCTGAGCGCGCCGATTCTAGATACCAGGTTCCCTTTATTCGTATTCAAACGCGCTTTGGTTTGCTGCAGCGACTCGCTTGCTCTATTAACGTAGCGCTCGACCTCCTGAATCGACTCTAAGACCAAAACGGCCTGGTCGAATAAACGACCCGCTTGGTCAGCTATTCGCTCTGCATTGCGATTTTGTTGCTCGTAGCGCCACACGGTCTGCACGGTCTTTAGCGTGGCCAATAAGGTGCTCGGGCTCACGACGATCACGCCTTTGTCGTAGGCTCTGCGAAACAGTTCCGGCTCACTTTCGAAGGCCGTGATAAATGCCGATTCAATCGGAATAAACAACAAAACGAAATCCAGCGTTTGTAGGCCCTCAAGCAACTCGTAATTCTTGCTGGCAAGCGT
>NZ_CBFHWH010000049.1:0-14816 GCF_965659035.1 Aequoribacter sp.
CCTGAGGGGCGCTTACAATGGATTTTCGATAACCCATTGCTTTACTTTATCCCACTGTTGGGTCAGACGCTTCTCTGAAACCGGCATCCTAGTACCCAACTGCTGCGCGAATAACGACACGCGAAACTCTTCTAACATCCAATGATACGCGCACACGGGTTCGCACACCACCGCCAGAGAGGGCCGCTTTTCTATTATTTCTCGCCATTGCTGCTCTAGCGGCTCTAGAGTTTGCACAGACCTCTGGTCCTTCGGCAACTGTGACTGCAGACGCCCTAGCCGCCAAGCCAAACCCTTAGCGTAACGCGGTAATTGCTCAAACATCGCCTCAGGCCAATCCAACCAATGCTCTATCGCTAAAAGACGCTCGAGGTGCTGGCGCGCGTCACGTTCTGAGGCTTTGAGCTCACTGTGAGACGGCAACTTCGCGAGTGTGGTTCTCGCTTCGCCCAAGTGTGTCGCAGCCTGCAGCAAAAACTTCTCGTACCGCTGGGTTCGATCAATAATGGCGCGCTTGTTATCGGCCACCGCAGTTTGAAATTCAGCCTTGGTACGCAGCAGCTCTCCAGACGGTTTTCTCAGGCTAGGCAACAATGCCATCGATATCATAGCGTCTAACAATATCCCCCGCTCGACGCCACTACTGAGCAAAGCTTTCTGCGCTTCAGACGACCGAAAAGCATGCCGCTGCAGGTCGCGCACCATGCCCCTATCGCTTGTTTTTGCTAACCGCAAAAGCCCCAAACGATGGGCCACCTCGGCCGTTTCGGGATAATCGAATAGCTCAATACTGACACTGTCACCGCTGTCTTTCAGGGCCGGAAAGCTGGTAACTAAGGTACCTGCTTGTTTAAATTGAACTTGAGGTGCTACGTCTTCAAAATTCCACTGCGTGTGGCCACCCGACTTCTCAAACGCAGGCCCGACCTTTGTCTGTTCGGCGTGCTCAGTCGATCTCAGACTTTCGACCAAGATTCGCAAATCTCGCCCTTCGGCGTGTATGTGACCCTGATCATCCAAAATCTGAATATTCATTTGATAGTAGGCTTCGAGGGATTCTTCCGAAAAATCGTCGGGGTTTATGGCAACACCGGAGGTTTTTCTCAGGGCTTGGGCTAGCGCTTGAAGGAGTGGCTCATCCGCGGGTTGCATTACCTTCATCGCAGCGGCAACCTTGTCTGGAACTGGAACCAACTGCTTGCGAAGGCGTTTGGGTAGCGTTTTCACTAAGCTGATCAACTTATCTTGCAGCATACCAGGCACCAGCCATTCGGGAAGGTAACGCGGCAAACGGTTTACCAGAGCGAGCGGCACAATTAAGGTGACACCATCGCGCTGCTTGCCGGGTTCAAACTGATACCTCAAACGCAACTTCAACTCGCACCATTCCCAAGTATCGGGAAACTGCGCGACATCACTATCTGTCAGCGTATTGACCAAGAGTTGGCTGCGACTGAACTTGAGCCGATCGTTAAGCGCCCCATCCCGCTTTAACGCCTTACCTAAGGTTGCACCGCTGTAGACAGCATCGGGCAGTCGATCGCTGTAAAATTCGGACAACGAGTCTTCAGTCGCCACCAAATCGCGCCGTCGCGTCTTGTCCTCAAGCTCTAATACCTCGGTCATGAGACGCGCATTGTGGCGCATAAAGTTCGGAGCGGGTTTCAGTCGCTGAGCCACCAGAGCATCGCGAATGAACACCTCGCGAGCAGCAGCCGGATCTATCGGCCCAAAATGGATGCTTTGCTTGTCCACGAGGGTTAGGCCATACAATGAGACACGCTGGTAAGCCATGACGCGCCCCGAGCGCATCTGCCAACGCGGCTCGTAGTAGTGGTGCTTTAGTAAACCGGGGTTGATATCTAAAGCCCACTCGGGCTCTATTGCCGCACAGGTTCTTGCATAGACTTGGCTGGTCTCGACAATCTCCGCGGCCATAAGCCATTTTTGCCGTTTTTTGTGCAGAGTCGATGCCGGAAAAATACGCAATTTTTGCTGTCGGGCACCCTCGTACTCTGGGCCCTCGTGATGCGTTGCGATAAACCCCAGTAAGCCCGTGAGCAGGCTTCGATGTATCGCTTCGTAATCCAGTTCGTCGGGAATTGGCCCAACGCGCCATTGATTCGCTTTGCAAGCTAATAACAGTTGACGGTGGGTATCGCGCCATTCCCTGACCCGCAAATAATTAAAAAACTCTTTCTGACAGAGTTTTTTAAACTGGTTGCCGCTGAGCTCTTCTCGCTGGGTCTCGAGATAGCGCCAGGTATTGATCCACGCCAAAAAGTCCGAGCGATCGTCTTCAAATCGCCGGTGAGCCGTATCGGACTGCTCGCGCTTGTCACCTGGGCGCTCTCTAGGATCTTGCACGGCCAAAGCACTGACAATGAGCAAAACTTCGGCGAGCACGCCTCTGTCCGTGGCCGCCACGAGCATACGCCCAAGCCGAGGATCCAGCGGCAAACGCGCAAGTTGATAGCCCAACGGGGTGAGATCCTGTTTTTTATCAACCGCACCCAATTCTTCCAGCAAACGAAAGCCATCGCGAATTAATCTTGGATCAGGGGGCTCTATGAAGGGGAATCGCGCGACATCCCCTAAGCGCAACAGACGCATCTGCAGAATTACTTGAGCGAGGTTTGTACGCTTTATCTCTGGATCCGTGAACTCAGACCGTGCCTGGAAATCCGCCTCGTCGTACAAACGAATACAGACACCCTCAGCTACACGTCCACAGCGCCCTTTGCGCTGATTCGCGCTGGCTTGGGATATTGGCTCGATGGGGAGCCGCTGTAATTTACTGCGATAGCTGTAGCGACTGATACGCGCCAAACCCGAATCGATCACATAGCGTATTCCCGGGACAGTCAAAGAAGTTTCAGCGACATTGGTCGACAAGACGACCCGAATGCCTCGCCGAGACGCCGTCTGGAACACGCGGTTTTGTTCGCTGGCACTTAAACGCGCATACAGTGGTAACACATCGTACTGTTCGCTGCCTTTCAAGGCCTTGGCGACATCGCGAATCTCTCGCTCACCCGGCAAAAACACCAAAACATCTCCGCGCTTGCCGTAGTGACCTTGGTCTATCAGACCCAACTGATCGACCACCTGATCGGTCAACTCAATGCCATCGTCTGCGCTCGGCGCATACTGCACTTCCACCGGGTAAGTTCGACCTTCCACCTCGATAATGGGGGCCCCATTAAAATATTCGGAGAAGCGCTCAACATCGATGGTCGCGGAGGTGATGATGACCTTCAAGTCAGGCCGTTTGGGCAGCAACCGGCGCAAATACCCCAGCAAGAAATCGATATTGAGGCTGCGCTCGTGGGCCTCGTCGATGATCAAGGTATCGTATCGTTTTAAGAGTCGATCATGCTGAATCTCGGCCAGTAAAATACCATCGGTCATCAACTTGAGTCGAGTTTGGTTAGTGACCTGATCAGTAAAGCGCACTTGGTATCCTACTGCGCTGCCCAACTCGCACCCGAGCTCACTGCTAATCCTTGCCGCAACAGAGCGCGCCGCGAGGCGACGTGGCTGAGTATGACCAATTAAACCTGACTCACCTCGCCCCATAGACAGCAACATTTTAGGAAGCTGAGTGGTTTTTCCTGAGCCCGTTTCACCCGCGATGATAACGACCTGATTCGATTGAATCAGATGCTCGATGTCGGCTTTGCGTTCATTAATCGGCAAGCTGAGCGGAAATTCGAAGTGTAGTGCGGGGGCCGACATAAGAAGAGTAAGACTCGATTAGAAGAAGACAAAGCGCGAATGGTAATCGACCCGAACAAGAAATCCCAGCGCAACGGCGAATGCGAGTCGACCTCAATCCTCCAGAACGTTATCCTACGGAACCGACGAAATAGGAATTCAAACTATGGCTACAATCACTAACATTCCGTTCTCGAAACTGGATTTGGGGCTATCCACCGAATACAGCAAGACGGTGACTGAACAAGACATTCAGCTTTTCGCGGTGCTCTCTGGAGACGCCAACCCTGTTCACTTAGACGCTGACTACGCTGCGACCACCCAGTTTGGAGAGCAGATCGCGCACGGGATGTTAACAGGTGCCATTATCTCTGCCGCAATCGCGATGCAAATGCCAGGACCTGGCACCATCTACCTGGGACAATCGCTGGCGTTCAAGCGCCCAGTCAAAATTGGCGATACCGTCACGGTCACCCTAACGGTTGCAGACAAACACCCAAGCAAACCTCGAGCAACACTCGATTGCGTGGTTACCAATCAAGAAGGCGTAACGGTTGTAGAGGGGCAAGCCAATGTCCTAGTCCCAACCGAGGAACAAAGCCTATCGATTCCAGACCTACCTAAAATCACCTTGGGTTAAAATCGCGCGCGCCCATTGACCGAACTATCTGGCAAACATGGGAGCATATTAAGCTCCCAGCACACCCGCACTGGTATCGGCATTTTGCACAAACTGGTCGGGCGGCAAGTACAGTAGTTTCAGCAAGATCTCCGCTGATGAAGGCGAGACCTCTGCGGATAATGCCATTACGTTTAAAACCTCACCCTGAATGCTCGGCGCAGTGACACCAAACAACATCTTGTGCTCTTCGCCCTCGGCCCGAAAAATCGCTGGCTCTTTCTCAGACTTCATAGTTTCGACAAAGTTTGCCAACAGCAAGGTTACGCCGTCGCGAAACATCGAGTAATTTAATTTTCCGCGATATTCTCTGGTATCTATGGCGATATCGAATCGCACGGTGGATCCATCTTCCATTTTCACCGTTGTGACCGCGCGCCGTTCACCTGCTAATAAACTCTTATAGAGATTTTTTGAGTGAGTCCTAGTGGGTTCGATTAATGCCTTGTGAATCAGATTCACCGACATCGTTATAAACTGTTTATTCGAGATTGTTGCGTTTGATTGCGCCATAATAGCCACCTTGTAGATATCCGCGAGAGTTTATCGAGCCAAAAGCATGATGGCTAGAACCAACCAACAAAAATTAAGGGATTACTGAGTGTCACATTCAAGTCCGCTATGGCAAGCCTTACCCAGCGCCGAAATTGACTGGAAAGATGACACCCCCATTTCAAGAAACTTCGACGACATCTACTTTAATCCGGGGCAAGGCCTAGCGGAGGCACGTCACGTATATTTGCTCGGAAATGACATACCGTCACGCTGGAGCCAGTCAACATGCGACCGGTTTGTGATCGGCGAGCTAGGGTTTGGGTCCGGACTAAATTTTTGCGTCACTGTGCAAGCTTGGTGTGCGGCTCCCGAACCAAAGCCCAAGCTTCATTTTATCTCGGTTGAGGGCTTTCCCATGAAAGCGACCGATTTAGATCGTGCCTTGTCTCACTGGCCAGAGCTTAACGACATAAAACACAGCCTTTTAGCGCGATACCCCGACGCCATCCCTGGCACCCACAGGCTGGCGTTTTTGGACGGCAACATTACCCTGGATTTGTGGTTTGGTGATGTAGCGTGGGCGACCACACGCTGGGCCGAGCAAGACCTGAGGGTCGACGCTTGGTACCTCGATGGTTTCGCACCCAGCAAAAACTCATCCATGTGGTCGGATCAAGTCTTAGATAATATTGCGCATTGCTCGCCCAAGGGGTGCACTGCGTCAACATTTAGCGTTGCGGGCAAGGTCAAAACACCCCTGCGTGAAAGAGGGTTCAACATCCACAAGAAAACGGGGTTCGGTCGCAAGCGCGAACAGCTATTCGCGGTAAAGCATCGCGACAGCAAGCACTTCAAGATTAACGCAACACCTTGGCACAAGAGTTCGACCGCAAGCGCCAGGCCTGAGCATGTCGCGGTTATTGGCGCAGGACTTGCTGGCGGTTTTGCAGCCTACGCACTCGCAAACCGGGGTATCAAGGTCAGCGTTATCGACCCTGAGGGCATTGCAACCCAGGCATCGGGTAATGCACAAGGCGTTGTTTACTGCCGTATCCCAAAACGTCATGCTCCTTTAGGAGATTTTGGCGTGCTCGCTTTTCGCTACGCCACGCAACTGTACCGTGATCTGCTGTCGCACAAGGTGCTGCAAGAGGGTGTCGATGCCAGTCTATGCGGTATGCTACACACCTTCCCGCGAGACACAGACTCAGAACTCGCACTGAACATACATAAGTTGCCCAATCTCGCTCGCATCGTCGATGAGCATGAAGCGCGAAACATTTCGGGGCTTGCGCTATCGCAACCCATGCTGCACTTCCCTCAATCGGGGTGGATAGCGCCAAAGCCATTATGCCAAGCCCTGCTCTCGCACCCCAACATCGAACTGATCAAAGACGGATTCGAAAGCCTCGCCTCGACCGATTCGGGCCTGCACCTCAAATGTAACTCGCACAATGTAATTGCCGATTGCGTTGTGTTTGCAGCGGGCACCGGCACCAAAGATTTGATTACCAACACACTATTGCCCACCAAAGCGATTCGAGGCCAAACCACACAAATACCGGCGATCAACACAATTAAATCAGCTTTATGCAATGAGGGTTACATTGCACCCGCGGTCGGCGGACAACACTGCATCGGAGCCACCTTTGATTTAGATGATGCAGACACGAGCCCTCGCTCCTCCAGTGACCAAGAGAATTTGGCAAAACTCGATGCCTTCCTAGCAATCAAAGATAGGCAAGTTTTGGGGCATCGCGTTGCATTTCGATGCACAACGCCTGATTACCTTCCAATCGTAGGCCCAGTGCCCAATAACGATGCCATGCAAGATCTTTATCAGTCTCTTCAATTTGATGGCAAGAGAATCATCCCCGAGGCCTGTCCAATGCAACCGGGGATATTTGTACTGACCGGTCTTGGCTCAAGAGGCCTGACTTATGGACCATTGGCCGGCGAGCTCTTGGCGTCATTGCTAAATCAAGAGCCCTTGCCACTTGCCAACGAGCTCATCAGAGCTCTATCGCCGGCGCGATTCGGCATTCGCCAGTTGAAAAAGCGCTCATGAAACTCATCCTACGCTTTTGGGTTCTGTTATTTTTTGCGCCATACATAACCATTGCGCAACCCGTAACACAGCTTTCATTCCAAATTGTTGACAAGCAAAGCCAAGACCGTGACGCTTTTGTTCAAGGTTTAGCCTTTGACCAATCCCATCTCTATTTGGGCACGGGTGGCTACGGGAGTTCGTATGTCGCCAAGATCAACCCAAGCACTGGCAATACGATAGTACAAGAGTCCTTACCCGCTCGATATTTCGGCGAAGGCGTCACCGTGCTGGGGAATGTACTTTATCAATTGACCTGGCGCTCTGGCACTGGCTTCGTCCGAGATCGAGAAACGCTGCAGGTGATTGAGCAGTTTCGGATTATTGGGGAAGCCTGGGGAATCACCAACGATGGGACTAATCTCATTATTAGCAACGGCAGTGATTCCCTCACATTCTATACCCCAGAGGGTATTAAGCCCATTCGCAGTATCACGGTGACCGAAGAGGGTCGCCGCATCAAACGCCTGAACGAACTCGAGTATATCGACGGACTGGTGTGGGCCAATATCTGGTACGAAGATCGTGTTGTTGTAATCAACCCGCAATCGGGAGAGGTGGTAGCATCACTAAACCTTGAAGGATTGCTACCTAGGAAAGAGCGCTTGCCCAACACCGATGTGTTAAATGGTATTGGCTATGACCCCACGAAAGATAGTGTCTGGTTTACAGGAAAACGCTGGCCCTGGCGCTATCAACTTGAAATTCTGCCTGAACGCCCCAAGTTCCTCCCTACGGAGCCCTAATAACGCTATACTTTGGCCGCGCTTAAAGGAGAACTCAATGACGCAGGCACTACCCCACTACGAAAGCTTTGAACATCTTAACACCCAGCACATACCCTCGCTGGATATCACCGTGGGGCATTTCCGCCACAAAGTCACAGGCGCCGAGCACTACCATTTAGCGAGCAATAATGATGAGAATGTCTTTCTCGTGGCACTTCGAACAGTCCCACAAGACTCGACTGGCGTGGCTCACATCCTAGAGCACACCGCCCTGTGTGGTAGCGAGAAATATCCAGTGCGCGACCCGTTCTTTATGATGTTGCGGCGTTCGCTAAACACCTTTATGAACGCGTTTACCAGCTCAGATTGGACCGCCTACCCCTTTGCCAGTCAAACGCCCAAAGACTTCGAAAACCTGCTTCAGGTATATCTCGATGCGGTATTTTTCTCAAATCTCGACCCTTTGGATTTCGCGCAAGAAGGCCACCGAATAGAGCTTGAAGATAGCGAGGACCTGAACTCGGACCTAGTGTACAAAGGTGTGGTCTTTAACGAGATGAAGGGCGCCATGAGTTCGGTGAATAGTACGCTGTGGCAAACGCTATCTGGCGAGTTATTCGATAACACCTATCACTACAACAGCGGCGGAGACCCTGAGTGCATCACCGATTTGACCTACGATCAGCTTAAGGCCTTCTACCAAACCCATTACCACCCCAGCAATGCGATTTTTATGACCTTTGGCAACATGCCAGCCGATTATCACCAGCAGCGCTTTGAAGAGTGGGCCTTGCACCGCTTCGATCGCTCCGACGCTCGTATCGAGGTTGAACTGGCAACACCCTTTGAACAGGCCAAACGCGTCGAACATTCTTATTGCTTAGATGACTCAGACGATCTCAGTGGCAAAACACACATTGTTATGGGCTGGAAACTGGGTGAGAGCCAAGACCTAATGGCCCAACTCGAAGCTCATCTCATCACGAATTTATTGCTCGAAAATAGCGCTTCACCACTCATGGCGAAGCTCGAAACCAGCAGCCTCGGGAACTCTCCCTCGCCGCTTTGCGGCCTGGAAGACTCTATGCGCGAAATGGTTTTTTGTTGTGGTATCGCCGGAAGCGAGCCAGAGCATCTAGAGGCCGCCGAACAACTGATTTTAGGCGTGCTTGAGGAATGCGCCAACGCCGGATTCAGCGACGAGGACATCGAAGCCGTGTTGCATCAGCTTGAGTTGCATCAGCGCGAAATCACCGGCGACGGCATGCCCTATGGCCTGAATTTGATACTGCAGGGTCTCAGTGCCGCTACACATTATGCTGACCCAGTAAAAGTACTGAATCTTGAACCTGCCTTGGCGCAACTCAAAGAAAACATAAAGTCCCCTGGCTACGTCCAAAATCTTATTCGCGAACGCTTGCTCCATAACAAGCACCGCGTCACATTGGTATTGAAGCCAGATACCGAATTGTCAGCAGCGAAGATCCAAGCCGAGAAAGACAAACTCCAAGCTGTAAAAAATACCCTGTCAGAGGACGATTTGCGGGCTTTGGTGAAGCAAAGCGAGGCGCTGCAAGAGAGGCAAAACTCACAAGATGACAGTTCAATATTGCCCAAGGTGACAAAAAATGACGTCGCCGAACACCTACACGAACCGACCTACAGAGTTGGCGAGGACGCGGCGTACACCTTATATCCCGCTGGGACTAATGGCTTAATTTATCGAGAAGTCGTCGCTCGTCTGGCCCAACTAAACGCGCAGGAGCTGCAGCTACTGCCTTTGTATGCGGATTTTTTAACGGAAGTCGGCCTTGGCGCACAATCCTATTTAGACGTTCAAAAACGTCAGTCTGCTGCGGTTGGCGGCATTCACGCACACGCTATGATTCGCGGCAGTAAAACTCAGGCTGACACGCTCGACGGCTACTTCGCGTTATCATCAAAAGCGCTGATTGACAAAGGCGAGCAACAGCTCGAGTTATTACAAGATACCCTGAATTCACCGCGTTTTGATGAGCTAAAGCGCTTGCGCGAACTGGTCAGCCAAAGAACGCAACGACGCGTGAACGCGATTACCGGCAACGGACACAGCCTGGCCATGAGTGCCGCAGCGGCCGTGCATACTCCGCTCGCAACGGTACAAGACAGCCTTGGCGGACTGCCCGCCATTGCCTACCTAAAAGAGTTAAACAAACGCTTAGACAGCAATAATGATCTCGAAGCCTTTGCACATGAGCTGACTAAACTGCACCAAAACGTGCGCACTGGCGAATGGCAAAGTCTGCTGATTGGTGAAGAGCAGGCCTTGGATTCACTGCTGGCATCAGCTCCCCACGCCCAACTGGGTAAACCTCAGGCGATAACCCCGCTACAATCATCGCCCTTTGACGCCGCAAGCACCAAACAACTTTGGCTTGCGGATACACAGGTATATTTTTGCGCCAAAGCCTACGCGACGGTCAGCTCAGACCACCCCGATGCACCTGCACTTACCGTACTAGGTGGCCTGCTGCGTAATGGCTTTTTACACCGAGCCATACGCGAACAAGGTGGCGCCTACGGCGGCGGTGCCTCGCAAGATGGCGGGACCGGCGTCTTTCGGTTCTATTCGTACCGAGATCCTCGTTTCGCGGAAACGTTAAACGACTTCGATGCGTCAATTACATGGTTGCTGTCCAACACATTCAGTGACGAAGCGCTCGATGAGTCAGTATTGGGTGTCATTGCCGCTTTGGACAAACCGGCATCGCCAGCTGGCGCCTGCAAACAACATTTTCACAACCGGTTATTTGAGCGCAGTCACGCTGACAAAGAAGCCTTCCGCCGCGCTGTTCTGAACTGCACACGCGATGACATACTGCGCGTCGCACAGCAGTACCTAGCGCCTGCCGACGCTTTGATTGCAGTGATTGCACCCAAAGGCACAGACAGCAAAGAGGCAACGTTAATCTCGGAACTCGGGCTTCAGCTCAACAAAATATAAGGACGCGTCGCCCGCCGCCTCAGGCGGCAGGCTTTAACCAGAGGGCCTTTACGACCTCACCATCCACCCAGTCCCGCAACTCCGAAAAACCGACGTGGACTCGCCCCCACGACGGATCCGACAGCCAAACGCCCCGCTCCGAACCTTCTGTTACCAGCGTAAAGTGCGGCTGCCCGAAGGGTTCTACGTAGATCAACAAAGGTTGTTTTAATGCGGCCAAGGATGCTATAGGCACCTGTAACCCCTGAGCGTCATACCCTAATGGCGCTCCCATCACGGCGATGTGCCACAGACTAAAGCCCTCATCCACGAAAGTCTGCAAACTGAGTTCTGCTTGGCTGAATTGCGCTAACCAGGCGTTCAGAACATCGGATTCGCTGACCTCTCGCCCCCAATGATAGGTCAGCAAGGTCGCCACAGCTGCCGCACCGCAAGAGTAGTCGCGCTGTTGTTTCACGACGCCCTGATCTCGCTGCTCAACCCAGCTCGTCAAAGCGAGGACCTGCGAGCACATAAGACTCAAAGTCAACGCGGCAATCAGTTTGGGCATAGATGAACCTATTCCTCAGACAGCAAGCGGCCGTCAAACCAAACCAGGCTTGCAATAACAACACCGTAGACCAGACTTGCCACAAACCAAAACAGTAAATACTGCATTTGAGGCGCCAGACTTTGCTCAGCACCCACGCCGACACTACTCCAAACAACCCACGCCAAACCTGGCATCATGCACAAAGCCCACACCAAGGTGACCACCCCAAGAAAGCTAACACGCGAAGGTCCAATAGCAACTTTTTTCATTTCTCACTCCTCGTTTTATAAGCAAAGGCACCCGAAGGTGCCTGTCTAATGCTAACTCATATACCGTGAGTTTCCACGCAAAACGTGTCACAAGATTTCATATCTTCGATAGGATTCGTGTAATTGTCCTGGGTTTTTGTCACATCGGTGGTGGGCGCGCTGGGCCCACTTGTGCCTAAAATTTCTTCAGCACCTGCCGAATCTTGGATAATAACATCGTCTTCACCTACAGCACCTTCTTTTGCCGCAACATCGATGTAACTACCCCACATGACTGCCGTGAACGCCAAGTCAACAGCCGCCGCAGCCAAGACAAAACCAAACAATTGCATAAACTCGCCCTTGGTTTCTTGCATGGTGACTTGTGACAGTGGCGCTACATTCGGGTTTTGTAAATCCGTACCGAACAGCGCACTGACATCATCGGCAGGAATTGGCGCCGCGGTGACTGTACCCACACAAGCACTGAGCAAGACCGCGCCAAGCGATTTCGTTACTAATTTTTTCATACATATTTCCTCATTCCTTTGAAAGTTACCCAGCCTCATGCTGGCGTGATCTGCAGAAGGCTAAAACCTATAGCGCCCCTGAACAGATAAGGTTGCGGGGGACGCTTCGGCAAGCCCAAAGCCCAAGGTTAGGGCCACCGATGTATCACCGCTTATTCGATAAGATCCACCTAAATTCAGTCGCTGCCGAACAGAGGGCTCACCGGAGTGACCAGTCACCGCAACCGACATTTGGTACGCGGTATACAAGCCCACCAAGCGGTTCACAGCGAAGTCCATCGCCACATTCCATTGCATGTATTTCGATTGAGGACTCAAGTCCCCCCCAACACGCCACCGACTTGCGGTGTGATAGCTAAGGCTAGTAGAGAGAACCAAGGGATCGATAAACCGATAGGTTTGGATACTGATATTGGAAGCGGGACGAGCCCACTCCAGCCCAGACAGAGTGTGCGAGGCGTGAATTTCTCGATACGCCGAGACATTCCACTGCCAAGCGCCTTGCGTTGGAATACGCCAGCGCAGGCCTAGGGCTTGTGTACTGGCACCAAAATGGGCCTCGTTTTGCACCGATCGCTGGCTTGAGTACTGCCAGCTGAGTGCGATGTTCTTGTTAAGACCATAGTTCACGTTCAAACTGTTGCTGTAGGTGCGTGCAGACACACCAGCACGACTCAGCTGATCCGTGCTGAAACTGAAACGCGGACTTAAAGTAAATTGCTTGGGCGCGATCAGCAGATCTTCGATAGACAATACCGCGCGCGGTTTCTCGTCTGCGTGACTCCAACCAGCCGCTCCAAGCAGGCCTAGTAAAATTAGTAAACGCAACACACGCCCTCCTTGGCTTTAAAGTGTTGGGTTTAGTGTGAAACCTTCCTTGCAGAAATGCGCCTGCCGATTTCGTCAGAAACTATCTTTGCCGCTCAAAAGTCACCGCAGGCAACAAGATACCAAAGAGTTAGAATGGGAAGACCAGCGGAATCAAGGTCAGTGCTACCGCGGTGTATACGACAGATACTGGCGCTCCAATTCGCAGATAATCACCGAGACGATACCCTCCCATATTCTGCACCATCAGATTGGTGGTGTAGCCAAAGGGCGTCAAGAAACTGGCGCTTGCGCCAAAGGCCACAGCGGCGGCAAACGGTAATATGTCAACTTGGAGGGCGGCAGCAAACGAAGCCGCTAAGGGAAACATCAAAGCGGCCGCGGCGGTATTGGTCATCAATTCGGTCATGAGTAAGGTAAACAAGTAAACCGCGACAAGCGCATACATTGGATTCAGCGTACCCAAGCTCCCCTCTGCCCCAGACAACAGTTGGCCTATCAACCCCGTATCAGCTAGTGCCTGCGACACACACAGCGCAGAAGTGATAATTAACCACAACTCAAAAGGAAAGCGCCGTCTGAGTTCTCGAACAGACACCGAGCCAATCGCTAACATAAAGGTCAGCAGCAAGGCCAAGCCTGAAACCAACTCAAAGTAACCCAGCGCCGCCCCAGTGACGACCAGTCCAAGCCCTAGCAACATCCCCGAACTTTGGGTGCTACTTACCCTGCCGCTATCAATTTTCGAATCGACTATCACAAAGTTTCGGCGCAAATTATTGCGACGTCGAAAATCGGGCCCAACCGCCAAGATCAGGCTGTCACCCGCTCGCAGCACAATATCACCCAGCTTACCCGACAACGGCAGACCACCTCGACTTACACCAACAACAGCGGCATCGAATAAGCTTCGAAAGCCTGACGCTTTTATCGTGCGCCCTTCTACCGTGGCGCCCGGTAATACGATGACCTCGGTCAAGTTGGAACGTAGCAAACCCTCTTCCATTGCAAAAGATCGCAGCCCATCGAACTCATCTAACACATGCAAGCGCGTTACATCGCCCGAAAAAATCAGTTTATCGGACGCCTGCAAGACTTGCCTCGGAGTCACAGGCGTAATCAATTGACCATCGCGTACAATCTCGACCAAAAACAAGCCATTCAAATCACGTAATCCGTTGTCGGCCACAGATTTTCCGATCAAGCTCGACCCTTCGATGACTTCCGCTTCAAGTAAATAATCGGTAATGGCTTTATCGCCCACTGTGTGATCTGGCAAGGTTCTTGCAAAAATCGCGAGGGTCAGCAAACCCGCTAAGGTCGCGATCGCACCAATAGGAAAGAAATCAAACAAATGGAAGCCAGAGACACCCGAATCCAACAAAAAACTATTCACGATGAGATTCGTCGAGGTACCAATCAAGGTCATAGTGCCGCCCATAATGGCACTGTAAGACAACACAATTAGCAGCTTTGAGGGACGATGAACCTTATTGCGCTGGACCCCTCCGGCCAGCGTGGCCACAACGGCTGTGTTGTTTAAAAATGCCGAACTCAGCGCGGCCACAGCGCCCAAACGCATGATCGATAGTGGTAGGTTTGAGTGGAGTAGACGATTCGATAAGCTCGTTAAGACGTTCAGCTTTTCAAGGCCCAACGACACCAATAGTAGTGCCAGCAGGGTTACAACACCTATATTTGTGGCCTTATCCAGCACCTGCTCAGTGCTGATAAAGCCCGTGAAATACAATACCCCAAGGGCGCCCGCGAAGACTTTAACGGCCGACACGCGCGTCGCTACGAGAGCCGCGATTAGGCCCACAATGACTACGACTACAAAATAGGCACTCACACAGCCGCCCCCTGAGGATTACCAGGCTATGGTAAACAACTTAGATAGCTAGAGCCAGCGCCTATTGATAAGCATAATGTGGATACAAAAGCCTAAAACCGCCAACTGTCAAACGAA
>NZ_CBFHWH010000050.1:0-6127 GCF_965659035.1 Aequoribacter sp.
GATCGCTGGGGTAACGAAGCCGGCGCTGAATGACGGCAAAGCGATCGCAGCCGCCAAGGCGGTTCTTTTAAAGTTCTGGTTCATAAACATCCCTTGTGTACGGTGCACCGGGCAATGGTGCGGAGATAAATTCAAAGATTTAAGGAACAAGAATGCTAGCAGGTAGTCAGATTGTGCGCATGGGAAATATTACGCTTTTGTAACACCATGCTTACTTTAGAAACCAACCTCAGAGCAGTTAGATATTTTTTGCGGCAGAGTAGAGACTTGATTGTTTGGCAAAGGTTTGAATTGTCACCTCCGGTGAGAGTTCACCCGTTTAGATCACACATCATTATTTATACACAAGAAAACAACGGCGATATTTTTATTGTTCGCGTACGGCATAGTCGTGAAGACTGGGTGAACCGTTAATAAGGCACCTGTCGAACCTACTCCACCGTCACTGACTTCGCCAAATTCCTTGGCTTATCCACATCCGTACCTTTCTGAATAGCCACGTAGTAAGACAGCAACTGCAGGGCAACGGTGTAGGTAATTGGGCTGGTAATCGCATCACAATGCGGCATGTTAATCACATGCACACGGTCACTGCTTTCAAAGCCGGCTTCCTCGGGCGCAAAGACGTAGAGCTCGCCGCCGCGCGAACGCACCTCTTCCAAGTTAGAACGCAGTTTTTCTAGGAGTTCATCGTTAGGTGCCACAGCAATGACTGGCATGTCTTCATCAACTAGAGCTAGGGGGCCGTGCTTGAGCTCGCCGGCGGGATATGCCTCGGCGTGAATGTAGGAAATCTCTTTAAGTTTGAGCGAACCCTCGAGCGCAATAGGGTAATACACGCCTCGACCCAAAAACAGAGCGTGGTGTTTTTGAATAAACCGCTCTGACACCGCCTCAATGCGAGCGCGCTGCGCGAGCACGGCTTCGACATCATCCGGTAGCGAACGAAGCGCCTGCAACAGCTGGTTCTGAACGTCAGCATCTAAGCCTTTGCGACGACCAAATGCCAACAACAGTACGAGTACACCCACCAACTGCGTCGTGAACGCTTTGGTCGAAGCGACACCAATTTCAGGACCTGCCTGCGTTAAAAAGACGAGATCACTTTCACGAACTAGAGCGCTGTTATCGACATTGGCAATAACGAGAGAGGCCAAAAACTCACCGGGCGCTGCGTCGCGAAGCGCGGCCAAACTGTCAGCGGTTTCGCCCGACTGTGAAATGGTTAGCAAGAGGGTATTGGGGCGTTTAGCGCGAGCGCGGTAACGAAACTCCGACGCAACCTCGACGTAACAGGGCATACCCAAATGCTGCTCGAACCAGTATT
Organism: Aequoribacter sp.; assembly: GCF_965659035.1. Classification (NCBI taxonomy): domain Bacteria; kingdom Pseudomonadati; phylum Pseudomonadota; class Gammaproteobacteria; order Cellvibrionales; family Halieaceae; genus Aequoribacter; species Aequoribacter sp. The sequence goes on from NZ_CBFHWH010000050.1 coordinate 1,328, forward strand.
TAGCGACCATGCCAGCGTGATACGAAGTACCGCAGGCCACAATTTGAATGGCCTCGACCTGATCAAAAACAGCACTAGCGTTGTCACCAAAAATCGTTTCGTCAACTGCTGGTAGACCCGCATAACTGACGGTTTCGGCTAAAACTCGGGGCTGCTCGTAGATCTCCTTTAACATAAAGTGATCAAAATCGCCCTTACTGGCTTGGTCGAGTTTGTCTTTAAGCTCGACAATCGGCCGCTCGACAGTGTGGCCATCGCGCGCCCACACGTGATAATGCTTTGGCGTTAAGGAAACTCGATCGCCTTCCTCTAGGTAAATAAACCGATTCGTCACTTGGCGCAAGGCCAGTGGATCTGAGGCCACAAAATACTCACCAAAACCAATGCCTAAAACCAAAGGGCTACCATGCCGAGCCGCGGCGATACGTTCTGGGTGGGCAATATCTATCGCGGCGATTGCATACGCACCCTCTAAACGTTCAACCACATGCTCCAGGGCCTGATCAAGGTCTTCGCCCTTGTGAACTTCTAGGTAGAGTAAGTGAGCAATAACTTCCGAGTCGGTTTGCGAGCTAAACTCGATGCCTTGAGCCTGCAGCTCTTTTCGCAGAGCGTCGTGGTTTTCGATAATTCCGTTGTGCACAATGGCAACGCGATTATGGCTGACATGCGGGTGTGCGTTTTCCGATGACGGTACTCCGTGCGTTGCCCAACGGGTGTGAGCAATACCTACATGGCTGTTAGATGGGTTGGCGTTAATAGCATCTTCCAAGTTGGCTACCTTGCCTTGATGCTTCGAAAGATACAGCTGGCCGTCGTCGAGTAGGGCAATACCGGCGCTATCGTAGCCGCGATATTCTAGACTGTGTAATCCGGAAAGAAGTATCTCAGATACTGGACGTTGCGCTGTCGCGCCCACAATGCCGCACATAGTAATTCCTACTTGTTTTTTTCGGGACGTTTCCAGCCCGAAATATTACGTTGCTTACCTCGGCCAATGGCAAGTTCACCCGGGCCCACTGTTTTGGTCACGACTGAGCCCGCACCCACAAAACCATCAGTTTCAATGGTTACGGGAGCGACAAGCGTGGAGTTAGAGCCAACAAACACATTGTCTCCCATCGTCGTTTGAAATTTGTTTGCGCCATCATAGTTACACGTGATAGTTCCGGCTCCCACATTAACCCCAGAGCCCAAGACGGCATCGCCGATGTAAGACAAGTGGTTAACCTTCGAACCTTCACCCAAAATGGCTTTTTTGGTTTCGACAAAATTGCCGATTTTTGTGTTAGCCGCCAGCTCTGTTCCGGGCCGTAAGCGGGCGAAAGGCCCAATGGTAGCCGAAGCACCAACGCTTGCCTGCTCTAAGTGACTCATGGCGCAGATTCGTGAGCCTGATCCAATAGTAGAATTACGAATGACGCAGTTAGGTTCAATAGTCACGTTGTCGCCGAGCACAACGTCGCCTTCAAAAACCGCGTTCACATCAACGAAGCAATCTTTACCAACGGTTAACGAACCTCGTATATCGATCCGAGCAGGGTCGGCAACACCCAGACCCTGATCCATCAGGGCTTTAATTTCCCGCAGTTGATAGGCGCGTTCAAGTTGCGCCAACTGAGCCCGCGTATTCACACCTTCGGTTTCTACCGCATTATCAACGGTTACAACTTGAACGGCAAAACCATCGGCTACCGCCATTGGCAGTACGTCGGGGAGATAGTATTCACCCTGCGCATTATTGTTCGTCACTAAGGGTAAATACTTGTTCAGCATAGAAACAGGCATCGCCATAACGCCCGTATTCACTTCCTTGATGCCGAGCTCATCCTCATTGGCATCTTTTTGCTCGACCACTCGCGCAAATAGACCCGCCTCATTACGCACGACTCGCCCGTAGCCGTGGGGGTCAGCCAGTAAAGCGCTTAACAGAGCCGGTCCTTGTTGTGCACGGGCAATTAGTGGCTGCAGTGTAGACGCTTGAAGTAGGGGAACGTCGCCATAAAGGATCAATGCCGTCGCTTTAGTATCTAAGTTGGGGAGTGTTTGTAAGACCGCATGACCGGTACCCTGTTGTTTAACTTGCTCTACCCAGGTCAGACTGCGTTCAGCAAATGCTTGCCGAACCTGCTCTCCACCATGGCCGTACACAACCACGGTCTGATCGCTATGAAGCGCCGCTGCTGTATCAAGCACATGACCAAGCAAGGGTTTCGCAGCGATAGTGTGCAGCACTTTTGGTGTGTCGCTTTTCATGCGAGACCCTTGCCCTGCAGCAAGTATTACAATATTCAGTGTCATAGTGTCTCCCCCGCTCAATAGTACCGCCACCGGCGTAATTTGCTATGACAATTTTGTCATGTAGAAGCAAAAAACCCGACTTGACGTCGGGTTTGTAAACTATTACCGCCAATCGGCTTAGCGGGTTTTTTGTCGAATTTTTTGCAGCGTTCGTAGCTGTGCCGCCGCTTCCGCCAAGCGCGCAGACGCACGTCCATAATCAAAGTCTGACGATCGGTTTTCTAGAGCATCAGCCGCATCCTTGCGGGCTTGCTCCGCCGCCGCGGCATCCATATCCTCTGCGCGAAGCGCTGTATCGGCCAAAATAGACACGATGCCTGGCTGCACTTCAAGATACCCGCCAGATACGTAAAATATCTCTTCCTCACCGTTTTGCTTGATGATGCGAACAGGCCCTGGAATAAGTGATGTAAGTAAGGGTGCATGACCATACCCTACACCAAGCTCACCAAGGGCGCCGGTAGCGACAAGCATTTCAACTAAGCCAGAGTATATCTCTTGCTCTGCACTGACGATGTCACAATGTATTGTCATGGCCATACGTGATGTCCTTACCTTTCGTCAATTTACAGCTTTGCGGCTTTCTCAACGGCTTCTTCAATGGTGCCAACCATATAGAAGGCCTGCTCAGGCAAGTGGTCATACTCACCGGATAAAATCGCAGAGAACCCAGCAATAGTGTCCTTCAGAGAGACGTATTTGCCCGGCGCGCCCGTGAATACCTCAGCGACGTGGAACGGCTGTGATAAGAAACGCTCTATCTTACGTGCGCGGTCTACGGTTTGTTTATCTTCTTCAGATAATTCATCCATACCGAGGATGGCGATGATATCTTTTAGTTCTTTATAACGCTGCAGGACGGTTTGGACTCCGCGGGCCGTTTGATAATGCTCTTGACCGACCAACAGCGGGTCTAACTGGCGAGACGTTGAATCCAGCGGATCTACCGCTGGGTAAATACCCTTCGCTGCAATATCTCGGCTTAGTACAACCGTTGAATCTAAGTGAGCAAACGTTGTAGCTGGCGATGGATCCGTCAAGTCATCCGCGGGCACGTATACCGCCTGAATCGAGGTAATAGAACCCACACGCGTTGACGTAATCCGTTCTTGCAGCACACCCATTTCTTCGGCCAGTGTAGGCTGGTAACCTACTGCTGAAGGCATACGGCCCAACAGTGCCGACACCTCGGTTCCTGCCAGTGTGTAACGATAAATATTATCCACGAACAATAATACGTCACGGCCTTCATCACGGAACTTCTCTGCCATGGTCAAGCCAGTCAATGCAACGCGCAAACGGTTTCCTGGCGGCTCATTCATCTGGCCGTAAACCATTGCTACTTTAGAATTGGTGAAGTTTTCGACGTCTACAACTTTTGATTCCTGCATTTCGTAGTAGAAGTCGTTACCCTCACGAGTACGCTCGCCTACACCAGCAAATACAGACAAACCTGAGTGCTCGGTCGCGATGTTGTTAATCAACTCCATCATGTTTACGGTTTTGCCTACGCCGGCGCCGCCGAACAGACCTACCTTACCACCTTTTGCGAAGGGGCAAACCAAGTCGATAACTTTAATACCGGTTTCTAACAACTCTTCGCTAGCAGCCAGTTCTTCATAAGTTGGCGCTTTGCGGTGAATAGAAGCACGCTCCTCTTCGCCGATAGGGCCCTTCTCATCAATGGGGTTACCCAAAACGTCCATGATTCGACCCAAAGTGGCGATCCCCACTGGAACCTGAATCGGTGCCTTGGTATTGGTTACAGGCAATCCGCGGCTTACACCCTCAGAAGAACCCATCGCAATCGCGCGAACAACGCCATCGCCTAATTGTTGCTGAACCTCAAGAGTTAAGCCTTTCTCTTCAACCAACAAGGCATCATAGACCTGTGGCACTTCATCACGGGGGAACTCAACGTCAATTACCGCGCCGATGATTTGAACAATGCGTCCGCTGCTCATGTTCGGATCCTCTATTTACTCTTACTTAGCGCAATGATTGCGCACCAATTTCTTACAGCACTTAGCTAATCGCCGCCGCGCCGCCCACAATTTCAGAAAGTTCTTGCGTAATAGCCGCTTGTCGAGCTTTGTTGTAGACCAACTGAAGCTCATCGATAATTTCACCCGCATTATCCGATGCATTTTTCATCGCTAGCATTCTCGCGGCCTGCTCACACGCGGCGTTTTCAACGACCGCTTGATACACCTGAGACTCAATATATCGAGCCATTAATGACTCGAGTAGTTCTTCCGCGTTTGGCTCGTACAAATAATCCCAAGGGTATTTGACCTCCATGGTTTCATCTGCCTCGATGGGTAATACCTGACGAACTGTCGGAGCCTGAGTCATGGTATTTACAAAGTCATTAGACACGATGTAAATCTTGTCTAGCGTGCCCTGTTCGAAGGCATCGAGCATGATTTTCACGCTGCCGATCAAATCTGCTAGTGCTGGCGATTCTCCAACATCTCGGGTAGCTGCTACCACGTTGCC
>NZ_CBFHWH010000050.1:6227-14475 GCF_965659035.1 Aequoribacter sp.
CCAAAGCTGTTAAAGAAGCTGGCCGCCTTAGCACCTATCAGGCACAGGTCTACGCCAATACCTTGATCCGCCCACTGCTTCATGGAGGCAACAGTGGTTTTGAACAAATTAATATTCAGACCACCGCACAAACCGCGGTCAGTTGACACAACGATGTAACCAACACGCTTCACATCACGCTCATCCATGTAGCTGTGACGATACTCAGGAGTAGCGTTTGCCAAGTGGCCGATCACTGCACGAATTCGAGCCGCGTATGGTTTACCCAGCTGCATGCGGTCTTGGGCGCGGCGCATTTTGCTCGCCGCAACCATTTCCATCGCCGACGTAATTTTTTGCGTACTTCGGATACTGTTTATCTGTGTCCGAATCTCTTTACCGACAGCCATCGATCAACCCCCGAACCTTACCAGGTTTGCGTTGTTTTGAAGGTTTCAATCGCGGCCTTGAAGGTGGCTTCGACATCACCATCATACTTGCCTGTCGCAACGATATCCGCCATGAGTTTACCGTGCTCTGCATGCATGTAGGCCAGAAGGGCGTCTTCAAAAGGTAATATCTGTGCAACCTCGACGTCTTTTAAATAACCTTCGTTAGCTGCGTACAGCATGATACCCATTTCGGCGATCGAGCGAGGAGAGTACTGCTTCTGCTTCATAAGTTCGGTTACACGCTCACCGTGATCAAGCTGTGCCTTAGTGGCATCATCCAGATCCGACGCAAACTGAGAAAAGGCCGCCAACTCGCGATACTGCGCCAAAGCTGTTCGAATACCGCCAGACAGCTTTTTCATGATCTTAGTTTGAGCCGCACCACCGACGCGAGATACCGAAATACCCGCGTTCATCGCAGGACGAACACCCGAATTAAACATATCAGTTTCTAAGAAGATCTGACCGTCGGTAATCGAAATAACGTTGGTTGGTACGAAAGCCGATACGTCACCCGCCTGTGTTTCGATAACGGGCAACGCAGTTAAAGAACCTGTTCTGCCTTTGACCTCACCGTTAGTGAACTGCTCGACATAGTCTGCATTTACACGCGCGGCTCGCTCCAACAGACGTGAGTGCAAATAGAATACGTCACCAGGATACGCTTCACGACCGGGCGGACGACGCAACAATAGTGAAATTTGACGATAGGCAATCGCCTGCTTGGTCAAATCGTCATAAATAATTAACGCGTCTTCACCTCGGTCACGGTAGTACTCACCCATAGTACAACCAGCGAAGGGCGCTAAGAACTGCATTGACGCTGGGTCTGAGGCTGTCGCCGCAACCACAATAGTGTGATCCATTGCGCCATGCTCTTCTAATTTACGCACAACCGCTGCAACCGAAGATGCTTTTTGGCCGATTGCGACATAAATACATTTAATGCCTGTATTTTTTTGGTTGATGATCGCGTCGACAGCAATGGCGGTTTTACCAATCTGACGATCGCCAATAATCAATTCGCGCTGACCACGGCCGATTGGCACCATGGCGTCAATAGCCTTTAAGCCGATCTGTACTGGTTGGTCTACTGATTGACGTGCAATTACGCCGGGCGCAACTTTTTCAATCGCGTCAGTCGCAGTGGCAGAAATTGGGCCTTTGCCGTCAATAGGATTACCTAACGCGTCGACCACACGACCCTGCAATTCTGGGCCTACGGGTACCTCCAGAATGCGTCCGGTACAACGGCAAGTTTGACCTTCAGCAAGTGACTTATAATCACCTAAAACTACGGCACCAACAGAATCGCGCTCTAGGTTAAGTGCCATACCATAGACACCCCCTTCGAACTCGATCATCTCACCATACATCACGTCTGTTAAGCCGTGAATACGGATAATACCGTCAGTTACCGATACAATCGTGCCCTCGTTGCGGGCTTCACTTGAGACATCTAATTGGTCAATACGCTGACGAATGATGTCGCTAATCTCTGATGGATTCAGCTGCTGCATGCTCGGTTCCTCAATCCTACGAATTCATTGCTTCGGCCAGTTTATTCAAACGGCCTCGCACCGAACCATCAATCACAAGATCGCCGGCTCGAATAACCACACCACCAATAAGGGTCTTATCGGTTCGAGTGTGAACATTTATTTGTTTATCTAGCTTGCCTTTCAATACTGCTACCAGCTTTTGCGTTTGGTCATCGCTTAAGTCATACGCAGAAACAACCTCTACGTCGACTGAGGCTTCAAGATTTGCCTTAAGTTCTTGGAACAAAACACTGATTGATGGCAGCAGTGCCAATCGACGATTGTCAGCCAACACAGCGAGGAAGTTAGCAAACCCTGTGTCCTCAATGCTGATTACGTCTTGCAACGTAGCTGCTAAGCTCTCTGGTGTTTTTGATGGATCGGCTAGAACTTGCGCTATTTTAGGGTGAACGACAACCCCTGACGCTGCTCGTAGCTGATCAGCCCAAAAACCGACCTGCGATTGGCTTTGCGCATAGGCAAAAGCCGCTTTCGCGTAAGGTCGAGCTAGGGTGGTCGTTTCAGCCATTGTTAGTGCAACTCCACGGTCAAGTTATTGACTAACTGTTCGTGAGCCGATTGATCGACTGCGGCACCAAGAACTTTTTCCGCACCCATAAACGTTAAGGCGGCGATTTCTGAGCGTAGCTCTGAACGCACGCGGTTTTTCTCTTGTTCGATTTCAGCCAATGCGGACGCTTTCACCTTGTCGGCTTCTGCAACAGCGGCGACACGCGCTTCTTCTACAAGTGCGTTTGCGCGTTTATTAGCAGCATCGATAATCGCGGCCGCTTGTGCTTTTGCTTCCGACATTTGCTCAACGGCTCGTTTTTGAGCTAGCTCAAGATCGTGGCTCGCACGATCAGCCGCCGCTAAGCCGTCGGCTATTTTTGCAGCTCGCTCTTGCATAGCCGCAACAATAGGAGGCCAAACAGATTTCATACAGAAGGCAACAAAGATCACAAAGGCGATCATTTGGCCTATCAAAGTAAGGTTAATATTCATTCTTGCTCCTCATAACGGAGGAGCACACGATGGTGTGCTCCAAGGTACTCTTAGGGGACCAGAAATTAACCAGCTGCTACTACGAAGATCAGGTACATAGCCATACCAACACCAATAATTGGAATAGCGTCTACCAGGCCCGCTCCTAAGAAGAAGGTAACCTGCAGTTTAGGTGCCAATTCAGGCTGACGTGCAGAACCTTCAAGCAATTTACCACCCAAAAGACCGATGCCGATTGCTGCACCGAAGCCTCCAAGGCCAATCATAATCGCGGCTGCTATGTAAATGAGTTCCATGGTTTTCTCCTAGGGTTGTTTTAAAGGTCAAACTTTTAGTGATCTTCGTGCGCCATGCTCAGGTACACAATTGTGAGCACCATGAAAATGAACGCCTGAAGGGTAATAACAAGAATGTGGAAAATGGCCCAACCGATTTGCAGTAATGCTGCCGGTAACATCCACATCAATCCAACGCCAAATAAACCAGCAATTAGAATAAAAACGATCTCGCCCGCGTACATATTCCCAAATAGACGAAGTCCAAGAGAGAATGGCTTCGCAAGCAGCCCGATAATTTCCATAAACAAGTTCAGAGGGATGAACGCCGGATGATTAAAGGGCGTTAGTGATAGCTCTTTCACGAACCCAAAACCCTTTACTTTAATGGAGTAATAAAGCATCAGTACAAATACACCGATCGCCATACCCATTGTAATATTTGGGTCTGTTGATGGGACGATTTTTTGGTATTCAACACCCGCCATCATAAACAAATGCGGAATGATATCGACTGGGATGATATCCATAAGGTTCATCAGAAATACCCAGCAAAAAATAGTCAACGACAATGGGGCGATTAGTGGATTTCTGCCGTGAAAAGTATCTTTTACTGTTCCCTCAACAAATTCCACAATCATTTCTGCAAAATTAACCAGATTTGTGGGAACACCAGCCGTTGCTTGCCTGGCAACTTTAGCGAACAACCAACAGAAAATAACGCCTAGACCAATAGACCATGCTAGCGAGTCAACGTGAATAGCATTGAAACCCATTGCAGAGATTTCGTCGGCACCATGGGCCATGGTCCATTGACCACCTTCGCTTACAACGGAGCCATCATAACGTACGGTACCCTCTGGTAACTTACCATAGGTTAAGTTTGTTAAATGGTGGACGATGTATTCAGAAATGGTTTGTGACTCACCTGACATGTCTGGTTCCCACTGCGTCAACGTTTTCGGGTCAACATGGCGACCCAACTATTTCCCGCTGTAATGAGTACGGTTTGCACAATAAAGCCAGCGAAAACCGCCTCAGCTTTAATATTGGGCATATTGAACACCCAAGCAAACCCTACTGCACACAACCCTATCTTAACCCAAGCCGCCATTATAGCGGCTTGCGGTTGAACCTTCCCTTGTTGCAGCCGAAAGGTTCTTGCAACTGCCCATGCGTGCGGCACAGATGCAACGACAAACCCATATACCAGGGATAGTGTTTGATTATCGGTCAACCAAACTGACAACCCTGCGATTAACACACCAGCAATGAGCGATATGCAAAAAAAAGTTCGCCACATGAGCGAACGGTACTGCTTTGCACTTAACTTCATTACCACCCTCAGTTGGCAGGGCCGCATGTAAGCGGGCGCATTATAGATATTAAGCCCTTAAGGTTCAACTCAAAGGCTTCGATAATTGGGATTATTCACCAGACAAATTCCACTTACTTAATATGAGCGAGTATTCCGTCTAACTCGTCGAGAGAATTGTAGGCTAAAACTAACTTTCCTTTGCCCTTACGTCCATGTTGTATTTGGACTTTAGCACCAAGCTTAGAGGCCAGCTCGGTCTCTAAAGCTTTAATGTTTGGATCTTTCGGCAGTTTAGCGCTGTCGTTTTGATCGCCTTCTAGTAGACGCGATACGTACGCCTCGGTTTCACGAACGGTTAAACCCTTAGCAACAACCCAACGAGCCGCCGCGGCTTGTTGGTCTTGAGGTAAACCTAAGAGAGCCTTGGCATGCCCCATTTCGATATCCCCGCGCTCAAGAAGTACCTGCGTTTCTTTGGGCAGAGACATTAAGCGTAAAAAGTTAGCAACTGTGGAACGGGACTTTCCTACAGCAGTCGCAATTTCTTGCTGAGTCAATTCAAATTCGGTCTGTAAGCGGTGTAGGGCGATGGCTTCTTCCATCGCATTTAAATCTTCGCGCTGAATGTTTTCAATTAAGGCCATCGCTAACGCGGTTTCATCACTTAATTCGCGCACTAGAGCTGGAATAGTATCTAGACCTGCCAGCTGTGTGGCTCGCCAGCGACGCTCACCAGCAATAATCTCATATTTTTGCGGTCCGATTTCTCTGACAATAATGGGCTGCATGACGCCTTGGGCTTTGATGCTTTCGGCTAGCTCCTCTAGAGCCTCCGGTTCAATATCTCGTCTTGGCTGATATTGTCCGCGCTGTATACGTTCCACCGGTAATTTTTTTAACGTAGCGTAACCACTTAGCGCTTGAGCAGCTTCTGTACTATCAGCTGATGTAGTTTCGTTGTTTGCTTCGCGCAGCAACGCATTTAAACCTCGACCTAAGCCTCTTTTTTTTGCTGACATACTTATTACCTGTTTGCTGTACTTTGGCGACGCACTAATTCTGCAGCAAGAGCCAAATAAGCTTTTGCGCCCGCTGATTGTTTATCGTAATGCATCGCGGGTAGGCCATGACTGGGTGCCTCAGCCAAACGGACATTTCTAGGTACGACCGTACGAAACACTTTAGGTCCAAAGTGCTCATGTAGCTGGTTTGATACATCATTGGTCAGACTCGTCCTAGGGTCGAACATCGTGCGCAAGATGCCAACAATATCCAATGTTGGATTCAAATGCTCCTTCACCCCTTCAATGGTTTCCAGTAGATCCGACAGTCCTTCTAAAGCGAAATATTCACACTGCATTGCTATGATGATGCCGTTAGCGGCTACCAACCCATTGACCGTCAACATAGTCAGCGTCGGCGGACAATCAATTAAAATGTAATCGTATTGGTCTTGTATTTTTTGCAAGCTTTTACGCAGACGAGAGTCTCGACCTATCTCTCCCATCAATTTTACGTCGGCCTCTGTTAAATCGCTGTTTGCGGGTAGGACATCGAACCGAGCGACCTCGGATCTTGCGATAGCTTTCGTAATCTCAACGCGATTTAACAACACATCGCAAACTGTTAAGTCGATTTCGTGTTTATTGACGCCAGACCCCATGGTGGCATTACCTTGTGGATCCAGATCGATCAATAAGACGCGGCGCTTCATAGCTGCTAAAGACGCCGCTAGATTCACGCAAGTCGTCGTTTTACCAACGCCACCTTTCTGGTTTGCAATAGCGATAATCTGTGGCACTTAATTAACCTTTTGTGTCGACGGCGCAGTAGCAATAATCAAGTGCCGTTCTTCAGATAGATAGGGCACCGATAATGGAATCACGCTATTAATATCGCACAGCGAGGAAGCTTCGGCTAGTTCTGACTCGGGATACCGCCCTTTCATGGCATAAATCTGACCACCCGGTACTAATCGAGGTAGTGCCAAAGTGACAAAATCACTAAACGATGAAAAAGCGCGCGAAATGACGATATCAAAGGTAGTACTCAGATCAGCTGTGTCAGCTCGGGCATGAAACACATGAAAATTAGTCAATTTTAATTCGTAACCAACCTGCTGCATAAAACGCGTTTTTTTTATGTTGCTATCTAAGCCGCTGACCTGCATACCAGGATACACTATAGCAAGTATCACGCTGGGCAATCCGGCTCCCGCACCAATATCAAGCAAATTGGTCGCTGCCCCACAAAAAGGGGCAACACTCAGAGAGTCTAGGATGTGCTTTACCAGCATTTCATCTATGTCGCGTACCGCGGTTAAATTATACGCTTTGTTCCATTTTTGAAGTAACGACAAATAAACCAGTAGTTGTGCTTGCTGCTGCGCGCTCAAAGCCAGCTGCAATTGATCTAGGCCTTGTTGCAGTCGCAGCGCGAGCTCGGATTCACTAGGCACTTTGTTTGACTTCTTTATCGGATCGATGCTTTTTTAGGTAAATGGCCAACAGTGATAAAGCAGCTGGTGTCATACCGGCAATACGACCTGCTTGATCCAGGGTTAATGGATTAACATCTTCCAATTTAGACCGCAATTCGTTGGACAAACCAGAGACCGACTGATAATTGAAATCGTTTGGAATTTGAGTGTCTGCGTGGCCCGCCATGCGCTGAATTTCTTGTTCTTGCCGCGCTATATAACCAGCATATTTCGATTCTATCTCCACTTGTTGAGCTACATCTGAACGTTCGCAGGCAGCCCCTTTCAAATCGGCAATATCGTGATAGTGCAATTCTGGTCGCTTAAGCAAATCCAACAGCGAGTACTCGCGCGTCAACGGTTTACCGCTAATGTGCTCGATTTTTTCAGCTTGTGGTGTTTTTGCTTGGATGTAGGTGCTGGCTAATCGCTCGTGTTCTGCGGTTAACTGCTCCATTTTGGTTGAATAATCTTGCCAACGTAAATCGTTAATAAGTCCCAATTGCCGACCTATTGCCGTTAATCGTTGATCCGCATTGTCTTCACGCAACATCAATCGATATTCCGCCCGTGAAGTAAACATTCGATAAGGCTCAGCAGTACCGTGAGTCACTAAATCGTCAATCATCACGCCAATGTAGGCTTCTTTCCTGGTCGGATACCACGCAGGTTTACCTTTAACACGTAAGCCTGCGTTCAAACCGGCAATCAACCCTTGTGCGCCGGCTTCCTCATACCCTGTTGTGCCATTGATTTGTCCTGCAAAGAATAGACCGTCAATAGCTTTCGTTTCTAAGGTGTGCTTTAAGCCTCGAGGGTCAAAAAAATCATACTCAATGGCATAGCCTGGGCGAACAATATGAGCGTTTTCGAAGCCTTTTATGCTTCGAACTACTGCATATTGCACATCAAAGGGCAAACTTGTTGAAATCCCGTTGGGATATAACTCATTGGTGGTTAACCCTTCTGGCTCTACAAAAACCTGATGAGAATCTTTGTCGGCAAAACGGTGAATTTTGTCTTCAATGCTAGGGCAATATCGCGGTCCCGTGCCTTCAATGACACCTGAAAATAAAGGGGACCGATCAAGATTTTGCGAGATTATATCGTGGGTTTGCGCATTGGTATGAGTTATCCAGCAGCACATTTGCTTGGGATGTGTTGCAGTTGAGCCCATCAAAGACATTACCGGCTCGGGG
>NZ_CBFHWH010000051.1:0-6026 GCF_965659035.1 Aequoribacter sp.
TATCCGTGGGCGTGTCGTTATCACCAGACGTACCCGAGGTATCTTCCACATCGTTGTCCGAGGGGTCTTTACCTGTGGCCGTTGCCGTGTTCGTTACCTTGCCAGCATCAATGTCAGCCTGGGTGATCGTGTAGCTTGCAGTAAACGTCGTGTTGTCGCTTGCACCAGGTGCCAAACTCGCAATCGGGTCGCCACTAACGGTGACTTTAGCATCCGTGATATCGATGTTTGACACGGTCACATTACCGGTGTTCGTTACCGTAAACGCGTAGCTGATCGTCTCGCCAACGTCAGCTACCTTGTCGCCGTCTTCGTCCTTAAACGTCCCCGTCTTGATCAGAGCGATCGAGGGCGTACGTGTTATGAGGACTTGAGTTGGATCATTGGTAGGGTCGCTATCCGCATCCGCATCTGTATCTGTTGCTTCATCGCCACTATCAGAGGCATCAGAAACATCACTACCAGATGGATCTTTACCCGTAACGGTTGCCGTATTCGTGACCACGCCGGCATCGATATCCGATTGTTTAAGGATGTAGTGTGACGTGAATGTCCAAGTTTCTCCCACATCCAAAACATCATCGTCCGTTATACCTGGAATAGCAAACAAGGCTTCATTTTCATCTGCGGTGAGCGTGTCAGAAAGCGTTATATTGGTTAGATCAACGTTACCTGTGTTTTCTACTGTGATCGTGTAGTTGATCTTGTCTCCAGCGTCAGCAACATCGCTTGCACCTGCAATACTCAAATCGGCAGCAGGCAACGCTTTTTTAACGACCTTCAACTCGGGCGCGGGAACGACGTTATTTTGGGCGGCTGTACACACTGTATTAACAAGACTCGAGACATAAGCGTTTGCGGGAGCACCAATATCTTGATAAGTGGAACCAACGAAAATATTGTCGGTCGTGCCTGTAACCGCCAAAACACGGTCTCTTACAGCTTGTTCATCTGCATCGGCGGGCTCCTGAGTCGGATCTCCATACTCAGCGGCAGCCACATCAATAAGCATGACGACAACCGCAATACCCTCAGCTCTCAAAGCAACCGCGGCATCAGACCAATCTTTGCCACCACCGCTGCTTGAAGCGGTGAGCTGATCGAAGCTCGCATCCGTGAGGATCACCGCAACCTTCGCTGCGCCGGACCTCGCATTGCTTCCTGCCCCTAGGAAACGATCTTTTAATGCATCCGTTGCCGAGGCCAAATCAGTCCCACCGGTATAGGTTCGCTTGCGATATAGATCCCTGATCCCGACACCGTCGTCATCGCTTGACCCGTCATAAAGAGTGGTATTAAAAGCATCAATATCGCCGTTGGTGTCGGTAGTCTGCCCGACGCGAGTTAGAAATCCCGAATCGTCTGGGTCCGAGAACTCATCGGTCAATGCGGGAATGTAATCTTGCTTTCGCGCTGCCGTACCCCAACCGAATATCGCGGCCTGAACCCCCGTTTGCGCGTCAAACTCGAACGCATCGCTCACCTGGTAAACAAAATTCAACGCATCCGCCATTTCTTGGTTAGTGACGCTACCGGACTCGTCGTTAGCAAACCAAATATCCGCTTTACTGGTACATAATTTATCAGCGTCGTTATCTTGTATCGTGCCCGTTGCCGCAACGCCGCCAACGATCAAGCTATAAACCTCATCAGACTCGTCCCTTGAATCCTCCAACCCACCAACTGTGACGGTAAAAGCTGAAACACCCGCAGGGACAGAAAGGCCGCCCTCTACAGGTAGAATTCCGTTAGAGTAGGCAGCGACAGCTTCAAAGTCTGAACCTGCTTGCGCTGTGCCGTTATTGAGCGAAAAACCGAGCACCGTGGTCACAGCAGTAGTTCCGGATAGCGCCACATCGTGCACAAGGTCGACGCCTTCAATCTCTGTCTCGCTGGATACAGATGCAACAGTAACTACATCATTGTCTTGGATAGTACCCGTACCCGAACTGCTGCCTACGGTCACAGTGTAGGTTTCATCGACCTCATCAACCGCGTCATCCTCAGAAGTTACAGTGACGGTAAAACTCGTAACACTCGCAGGCACTGTGATCTCTCCCGCAAACAACTCAACGCCATCAGAAAACACCGGAGTTAAGTTGTAATCATCGGGAGTCTGGGCCGTACCACCACCCAAAGAGAAAGCAAACACTTCTGCACTGCTTGAAGCACGCGACAAAGTGACAGTATGCTGCAAGTCAGTACCTTCCACCTCTTGAGCATCACTGACGGATGCTATCGTTAAAGGCTGACTTTCTGGCTGAGCGAGATAGCCGTTCAAATAGTCTAGGAGTGCCGCAGGATTTGCCGCATTACCATTAAAGTCTTCACCATCTGCATAACGATAGCTCGTCAAGCTGTTGACTTGCAGCGCGATATTGGTATCGCCTGTCTCACCAAAATCACCAAGACCATCGGCGTCACCATTAATGGTGCATCCATTGATGGTCACATTCTGATCCGGCTTTGGGATAAAACCTATCGCCAAAAGAGGGTTGGCCCCCTCTCTCCAAGTCACGTTGACTTGCACGATTGACTGCTGAACGACATCAAATGCGTCTGTATAGGTAAAGGTCAATTGCCCGGGAAAGTCGTTCCCTTGGTCTTTAGTCGCAGTTTCTGGGATATCGAATAGACCATCACCATCCGTATCCAACTGGTCAAAAGCTACTTTTGTGATGCCGCAGGTTTCAGTGCGTTTTGTCGCAGTCACATCTTGGGTGTTGTTAGCGACCTCGCCAATGTAACCTCTATCAAAACTGACACTCAGCAACTGTGCTGGCTGAGCAATTGCTGAAGCGGCGCTCGCGAGCAAAAAAGTGGAAGACAAGGCCAACTCCAGTGTGCGCCCAAAGCGCCCAAAATTTCTTTTTTTAGTTCTTGGGCTTAAAGCTGAGACTCGAGTTTTCATAGGGGCTCCACAGGGCACACAATTTCTGCAAGTTATACAACCGTAAAGCTTATCAATTTATCAACTCATTTAATACGAAACTCTATATGATAAAAATGTAAGGATTTGTAAGCTTTTTAAGCATTTGCCGTGAAATGGTGATGCAGATCACAGAACTGTCGCTCGACTTCTTTCAATCGAACTTGCAACACCCTGGGAATCTTCTTACGCTTAGCCAACAATAATCTGTATACAGGGCTACAAATTATGTCGGCGAATACCACCCCAAAATGCTGTGTGATCGGCGCTGGCCCCAGCGGCATTAGCACCATCAAACGGCTCAAAGAATTCAACATTGCGTACGACTGCTTTGAAGCCTCCGACAATGTAGGTGGCAACTGGTATTACAAAAATCCCAACGGCATGTCGGCCTGCTACCAAAGCCTGCATATTGACACCTCGAAATTCCGTATGGGCTTTGAAGAGTTTCCGGTACCCAAAGACTGGCCCGACTTTCCGCACCACAGTGACATCTTCGGTTACCTGAACGACTACACCGATCATTTTGGTCTACGCGACACCATCACCTTCAACACGAAAGTCGAGAATGCGCACCGTGAAGACAACGGCCAATGGAGTGTGCGCACATCGGACGGACAAACTCGAAGCTATGATTTTATGATCGTAGCCAACGGCCACCACTGGAGCCCCCGCTGGCCGGAGCCCGCGTACCCGGGCGACTTTGCGGGCCAGCAAATTCACGCGCACAGCTATAACACACCCTTTGACCCGATTGATATGCGCGACAAGCGGGTGTTAGTGGTAGGGTCTGGCAATTCGGCCATGGATATCGCGTCTGAGCTGTCGATGCGCTTTTTGACCAAAGAGCTGCACATATCTATGCGCCGTGGCGTATGGGTATTCCCAAAATACATCAACGGCAAACCTGCCGACAAAGTCATGCTACCCGGCTGGGTGCCCAAAAGCATTCAAAACTGGCTAATGGAAGTCACGGCAAAAAAAGTGATTGGCAACCCCAAAGACTATGGCCTACCGGAGCCTACCTACAAGGTGTGGCAGGCGCACGGCACTATATCAGGCGAGTTTCTGCAGCGGGCGGGCTCTGGCGATATTAAAGGCCGCACAGGAATCGATCGGTTCGAAGGCAATACCGTGCTCTTTACCGACGGCACGCAATCAGACTTTGATGTGATCATTTGGTGCACGGGTTACAAAATAGACTTCCCGTTCTTTGATCAAGCCCAATTCAAGGCCGACGAGAAGAACAACCCACCAAAACTGTTCAAACGCTTGTTTATACCCGAGGTGCCCAATTTAATTTACATGGGCTTAGCTCAGTCCTTGCCCACTTTGGTTAATTTTGCCGAGCAGCAGTCTAAACTCGTGGCTCCCTATATCTTGGGACAATACGCACTCCCAAGCGCACAGGCGATGCACCAAGCCATCACCGACGACGAAAAGTTCTATACAGGACACTATTACGAAAGCCCCAGACACACCATACAGTTGCATTTTGACCATTACGCCAAGCGCCTAGATAAAGAAATTGCAGCGGGCAAAATCAGAGCGCGTAAGCAAAGCGCCAAAGCCGCCTAACTAAGCAGCCGCCCAACCATAGAACCACTGGAATAGCGCCACTCACTTGGCGCCGCCACCAGCCCATGACGGACGGGGTCGCGGTGCAAGTAATCACGCAGCCGCTGTAATTGTGCTACGGAGTGAATAGGGGTGCTGGGATAGTAGCTCCTAAATAGTCTAAAGTTAGCCTTGTGCAAGCGCTGGCTGGCACCGGTGCTATCAGCTAGTGCCACGCTAAACGCTTCGCAAAGTCGCCGACACCGCTCAACATGACCTCGCTTGGTCGGTAAAGTCCATATCACATGCGCATGATCGGGCAACAACACAAAGGCGTTAACGCGAACAGGAAGTTCTTGTTGCACTCGGCTCAAAGCCGAGAACCAAAGGTCTGGATAATCCGTTAAGTACCGCTTGTGAGCATGGCGCAGTCGTATTGTAAAGTAATAAGTATTGGCGACGGTTCGGGGTCTAAGCTGCATTTCTTGATCCTTCACTCAACAAACCACCAAACTACCCACTTCAATCGCCGGAACCAACATTTTGGGCACCCGCGATCAACTTTGCACAAAGAAGATTTACCTGCGGACTCAAACCCACGAATAAGTCGCCGAGCAGCTCGCATGCCTGTCTTAATATCGAGAAGATTAAAGCCCACGAAACATGCTAATATTCGCGCAAATACTGCAAGGATTTCGCATGCATTGCCCATTTTGCTCTGCTATTGATACCAAAGTCATCGATTCCCGCTTAGTGGCCGAGGGTGACCAGGTGCGCCGTCGCCGCGAATGCTTTGACTGCAAAGAACGCTTTACCACCTACGAAATCGCCGAGCTCGTCATGCCGCGCATTGTCAAACAGAATGGCGTGCGCGAACCCTTCGACGAAGAAAAACTGCGAGCAGGATTTCAGCGCGCACTCGAAAAACGCCCCGTGGCCGTTGAAGCCGTCGAAGCCGTAATCCAGCGTATCAAACATGCGCTGCGCGCTACCGGCGAGCGCGAAGTGGGCTCACGCGTGCTAGGTGAACTGGTCATGAGCGAACTACGCACCCTAGACGAGGTCGCCTACGTGCGCTTTGCCTCGGTTTATCGCAGCTTCCAAGACATCTCCGAATTTAAAGACGCCATTGACACTCTGCGACACTCAACCGACAGCGACTAGACGTGACTAAACCTTCTGATGCAGCCTTGATGCAACGAGCCATCAATTTGGCCGAGCAAGGCAAGTACAGCGCCAAGCCCAACCCCCATGTGGGCTGCGTTATCGTCAAAGACGGGCAGATTGTCGGGGAGGGTTTTACCCAGCCCCCAGGCCAAGGACATGCTGAAGTCATGGCCCTAACCCAAGCCGGCGAGCAAGCCCGTGGAGCAACCGCTTACGTTACCTTAGAACCCTGTAATCACCATGGCAGAACTGGCCCTTGCAGTCAGGCACTTATTCAGGCGGGAATTAGCAAAGTGGTTGCCGCCATCGAAGACCCCTACCCCGAAGTCGCGGGCAGCGGATTTGAAGCACTTAAACACGCAGGTATTGAGGT
>NZ_CBFHWH010000051.1:6125-8285 GCF_965659035.1 Aequoribacter sp.
CAAACCCAATATCGCACGCCAGGCAACCGCTCATCAACCGCTGCGTGCCGTATTTGACTCGACCCTCAAAACCCCCGCAAGCGCGAGGATATTGAACGGCGCTCGAACCCTATTTTGCGCAGAGCCCAAAACCACCCGGCCCGACCACATAAACCCTGAAAATATCGTCGTGGTAGCTGCGCTTAAAACGCCAGCTGGGTTAAAAAACGCTTTATTACAGCTCATGGCGATCGCCCCTGCGAACGAAATTCTACTAGAATGTGGCCCTAGGCTGGCAGGTAGCTGGCTAAACGCTGGTCTTGTCGATGAACTCATTGTTTACCAAGCGCCTGTTATTCTTGGTCATAATGCGCAAAGTCTAGTGCATATGGACATAGCAACCATGACACAGCGCCTAAACTTCGGTTTAATCGATACCCGTCGAATTGGGCCCGATCTAAAATTGATATTAAAGCCCGCACATTAAGGCAACTAGGAAGATTATGTTTACCGGCATCATTGAAGCTGTAGGCGAAATTGCTGCGATAGAGCCCCGCGGCGGCGATGTTCGTATTCGCGTTAAATCTGGCAAACTCCCACTGCACGGCGTTCAGCTAGGAGACAGTATTTGCACCAGCGGTGTCTGCTTGACGGTGGTCGACCTTCCCGGAGATGGCTACTGGGCCGACGTATCTAACGAAACGCTCAGCTTAACCACAGTCGGCACCTGGAGCAGCGGTACCAAAGTCAACTTAGAGCGGGCACTAACGCCGGAATCGCGCCTGGGTGGCCACATTGTCAGTGGTCACGTCGATGGCATCGGCACGGTCGTCGAGCGCTATGAAGAGGGACGCTCATGGCGCTTCTTAATCGAGGCTCCGGCCGAGCTTGCTAAATATATCGCCCACAAAGGCTCCATCTGTATAGACGGCACGAGCCTAACGGTGAATTCAGTCAATGGCAGCCGCTTTGACTTAAACATCATTCCGCAAACCATGGCAGAAACCGTTATCGGTGGCTACCACGTTGGCACCTCCATCAATCTAGAAGTGGACGTTATCGCGCGCTACCTCGAGCGACTTCTTATGGGGAGTGAGGCCGCCAAACCTCAGGGCCTGAGTTTAGAGACTCTGGCCGAAAACGGTTTTTTAAACCGCTAAGCAAAATTTAGGAATTTCAAAGCATGTTAAACACAGTAGAAGAACTGATTGCCGATTTGCGTCGCGGCCAAATGGTGGTGTTGGTTGACGATGACAAAGACAGCAGTTCTGAAGGGGTCGTGATGGTCGCCGCTGACCATATCACCGCGAACCATGTGAACTTTATGGCGCGCAGAGCCAAGGGCTTGGTTTGCCTTGCATTGACCAAAGAACGCTGCCGCCAGCTAAACTTGCCCTTGATGGCCGAAAACACCAGCGCCGAAAAAACCAACTTCACCCTGTCAATCGAAGCGCGACACGGTATCGATACGGGCATTTCTGCCGCCGACCGCGCCTTGACCGTTCAAGTCGCCGTGGCACCCAACGCGAAGCCTGAAGATATTGTTCAGCCTGGACACATTTTTCCGCTGACCGCAGAGGATGGTGGCGTTCTAAACCGAGCCGGCCACACCGAGGCAGCGGCTGACTACGCGCGCTTAGCGGGCTGCTCTCCCAGTGCCGTCATTGCCGATATCTTAACGTCGGATGGATACTTAGCCGACGGTGAGGCATTGCGAGAGTTTGCCAAGCAGTGGGATCTAAAAATCGGCTCCATTACCGATCTCATTCACTTTAGACTGAGTAACGAGCGCACCATTGAACGCGAGCGCGAAGGAACGATTCACACTAAGCACGGCGAGTTTAATCTGGTCGCCTACCGAGACCGTGCCAATAACTTAATGCACATTGCACTGACCAAAGGGGCAATAACAGCGGACACAGCAGTCCCTGTGCGCATGCACGTACAGTCGATACTGCGAGATATTATCGGCACGCAAGTCGCCGACGTGAATTCATGGGACGCCAGCAGCGCCATTGCCTACCTGGCGCAACAAACGCATGGTGTTGCAGTCATACTAGCCAACGACGAAAGCAGCGACACTCTGCTACACAGTGTCGACATGGCGCTGGGCACACCTGATGCTGTACAACCCAAGCAGACGCCTATTTACAGCCGCATCGGCACAGGGTCGCAAATCCT
>NZ_CBFHWH010000051.1:8944-14243 GCF_965659035.1 Aequoribacter sp.
ACAGTGCAAGCCTTGTATCGCTGGCATATGAACGAGCAATCGTCGACCGATATCGAAGCAGAATTTCGTATCGACTACGATTTTTCGCACGTTGACCTCGAATATTTTCAGGCTTTGCTGCACGGCGTGGTTAAAACCCATGCCTCAATCGACGCCTATTTAGAGCCGCTACTCGACCGTAAGTTGGATGATTTGGATGCTGTCGAACTGGCCATTCTAAGAATGGGCTTGTTCGAGCTGAAAGAACGCTTGGACGTGCCTTTTAAAGTGGTGATCAACGAAGCGGTATCTTTGACCCGCAAATTCGGCGCGACCGACGGTCATAAATACATCAATGGTGTCCTAGACAAAGCCGCCCGCGGTCTGCGCACTGTCGAGCTTGGCTTGTAGATGGGCTGAGGCAAATGCCTAAACCCATGTTCAAAAACCACGTCACTACTTAACGATAGCGCCATGGGCGAATTCGACCTCATAAAAACCTACTTTACCGGTCTCGACTTTGGCAGCAATGTCGAACTCGGCGTGGGGGACGATGCGGCACTACTGCGTGTCCCCGAGGGTGAACACCTGGTGGTGTCTGTCGATACAGCGGTAGCTGACGTGCATTTTAGCGATCACACACTACCCGAAGTCATCGCCTATCGCAGCATTGCCAGCGCGGTCAGCGATTTGGCCGCCATGGGCGCCAAACCCTTAGGCATGACGCTAGCGCTTACCCTACCAGAGCAAGACGAATGGTGGCTGCGCAGCTTCAGTGAAGGAGTGACCAAAGCCGTTTACATCTTCGACTGCCCCTTAGTGGGCGGCGATACCACCAAAGGTCCTTTGTGCATTAGCGTTACGGTGCACGGGTCAGTGGCACCACAAAACGTGCTTAAACGCTCTGGTGCCAAACTCGGGGATGTCATCTGCGTATCGAACACACTAGGAGACGCAGGCGCAGGCCTAGCGCTAGAACTTGGCGAACTCGATATCGACAACGACGACCACTATCAAGCTCTGCATGATGCTTGGTGCTATCCCCAACCGCAATTGGCATTGGGACAAGAACTGGCAGGCATCGCCACCAGCTGTATCGATATTAGCGATGGCTTACTGGCAGACTTGAATCACATCCTAACAGCCAGCGGTATTGGCGCCGAGCTTTTGTCGAGTCAAATACCCTTGTCGCAAGCCTTACTTGATAGCATGGGTCATCAGCGCGCGTTAGAGCTCGCCCTGCACGCAGGCGAGGACTACCAGCTTTGTTTTACCCTACCGGCAAGCATCACTCCGCCAGACACCTGCAGGGTCATTGGTTTAGTCGTCACGGAACGGACACTTACTGTAGATGGCAAACCGGTTGACGCCAAAGGGTTCACGCACTTTTAGGGGTGTTTCTAATCGTTGGTTCTCTAGTGGCTAGATTTCTGGCACCCAAACAGACGATGTAAACTCGAGGAAAATTCGTTTACATCAACACACGACACAAATCATGAGAAGGGAATCACGATGAAGGTATTGGTTGTTGGCGGCTCTGGCCTTATTGGCGGCACTATCGCTTTAGAACTGCAAAAGCGAGGACACGATGTCACCATTATGTCGCGCAAAGCAGCCGACTCTGGCCCACTCGCTGGTTTTAAACACCTAGAGGGAAACTATATCTACGACAATATTGATGATGGTCGCCTGCAAGGCTTCGATGCACTGGTGTTCTCTGCAGCGGCGGATATCAGAAACATCCCACAAGACGGCTCCATCACACCCGAGGCGTTTTACACCCAGGCCAACGATATTGCGGTGCCACGCTTTTTCCAAGCCGCAAAAGATGCGGGTATCAAAAAATCGGTATTGATTGGCACCTTTTACCCCCAGGTCGCGCCACAGCAGATTGGCGTCGACGCTTACGTCACTTCACGCCACAACGCTGCCCAAGGTGCACTAGCCCTAGCCGACGAGAACTTCAGCGTTTGCGCCTTAAACCCGCCCTTCGTGCTAGGTCATTTAGAAAGCGTTTCCGCACCGCATTTGGATGCATTGGTGCACTATTCACGTGGTCATATCCCCGACATGCCGGTGTTTGCACCCAAAGGTGGCACCAACCACATCAGCACTCACTCGCTGGCCATCGCTACCTGCAATGCGCTAGAAAACGGCGAGAACGGCAAAGGTTATCTGATAGGCGACGAAAACCTCAGCTGGAAGGAATACCTAGAACTTTGGTTTGCTGCCGCGGGTAACCCCGTAGAGCTCGAAGTTCGTGACGAAGAACACCCCTTCTTCCCAAACATCATTCTGTTCGCTGGCCCTGGTGCAACCGTTAGCTTTGACATGAGCGACGAAGACATGGCGGTTCTTGATTACCCGCGCAATCAAATTGCCGACCTAGTCAAAGAAATCGTCGACCTGACCCCGTAGCACTTTTAGTTCGGCATGGTAAGGTAAGCGAACAAGCCCACTAGTGGAGTAAACGCATGAACCAAACGCTTACCATTGCCGGCATGCCTGGGTCACCCTATACCCGTAAAATGTTGGCGGTACTTAGGTATCGCCGCATTCCGCATAGAACCGTTACGCAATACACCGCAGAAGATGAAGCACTCCCTAGACCTAAGGTACCTGTTATCCCCTATTTGGTGTTTCCGGGCGAGGATCACGCTCGATTTGACAGCACCCCCCTAATCAGCGAGCTTGATGCGCGCCACACTGAACGAAAGGTACGCCCTAATGATCCAGCGCTAGCATTTATCGACGCACTCATTGAAGACTACGCCGACGAGTGGCTGACCAAGCCCATGTTCCACTACCGTTGGGCGTATCAGGCTGACGCCGAGCAAGCCGCTGCGGTATTGCCGCGTTGGAGCAACACCACACTCTCTGAAACGGAACTACAAGCCCGAGGCGAACTGTTTGCTCAACGGCAAATTGATCGGCTTTGGGTCGTGGGGTCAAACCAAACCACCGGCCCATTGATTGAAGATAGCTATCACCGTTTGCTGGACATACTCGATAAGGCGCTCACTGGACAACGGTTTCTGCTGGGTAGCAGACCTGGCGCTGGCGATTTCGCGCTGTTTGGACAACTCACACAGTTAGCGCTGTTTGATCCAACCCCCCAAAAACTGACCATGCATAATGCTCCACGGATTGTCGCGTGGACTCAGTGGATCGACGATTTATCGGGTATTACTGTTGCCGACGATGGCTTCTTGGCCCTTGCTGATGCGCAAGATCGACTCCGGCCACTCTTGAGTGAGATTGGACGCGTGTATGTCCCGGTCATGCTGGCAAATGCGAAAGCGCTCATCGAAGGTCACGAGCAAGTCGTATGCAGAGTCGATGGTGAAGAATGGGTTCAGAAACCCTTCCCCTATCAAGCTAAATGCATCAAAGCACTGCGTAATCAGTTTGTCGCCTTACCAGAGATTCACCAGCGGCAGGTACTCGACTGCCTGAACGGAACCGGATGTGAACCATTGGTCACGGGCTAATTGAACAAAGGCAACATCATGCTGACGCCACGATACAGTAGCTTTTCTTTGTCTAGACCGGTATGCGCGCTGTTGAGTCTGTTACTCATTAGTGCGTGCAGCCCTGTAGAAGATCCAAGTTTGTATCCCGAATACGACGAATCTTCAATGCTGGCGACGCCCGCAAAACCCGCCACGCCTGCGTCACCCACCAAAAATGTATTCTTTGGCGATCTGCACATTCACACTTCTTACTCTACTGATGCCTACACCATGGGAGTTCGCGGTCTGCCCGATGACGCCTATACTTTTGCCAAAGGCGGGACGATCAAACACCCCCTCGGAACCGCCATACGCCTTAAGGAGCCGCTTGATTTTGCGGCGGTGACCGATCACTCCGAGTTTTTGGGTGTGGTGCGCGAGGCGGTACCCGACACCATCCTTGCCAAGCGCTCGATTCGCGAGAGGTTGCTTGAGGACGGGCGCTTGCTGAATACCTGGTTATTTCTGAGAATCGCGCCGGGTTTTAGTCTGAAAGATCTGCAAATAGACAACGTCGACGAAATCGTGCAGACCACGTGGCAAAACACCATCGAAGCCGCCGAAAGGCATAATGACCCCGGGCGCTTTACCGCCTTCATCGGGTACGAGTGGAGCTCTATGCCCAATGCCGAGAACCTTCATCGCAATGTGATTTACCGCGGCAACAGAGGCCCAAGGGTGCCATTTAGCTCGCTCGATTCAGAGAATCCCGAAGACCTTTGGAGTGCGCTTGAGGCTCAGAGAAAGCAAGGCCTTGATAATATCGCCATCCCACACAATGGCAACGTGAGTAATGGCCGCATGTACGAAACCACGACTTACCTAGGCGAGCCAATAACGCCAGAGTATGCCGAGCGCCGAATCGCCAACGAGCCCATTAGCGAAATCTTTCAGGTAAAGGGGAGCTCCGAAACTCACCCTACACTTTCACCCAATGACCCCTTCGCTGATTTTGAAATCGTCAACCAGATGTTGGGGCGTGAAACACAAAACTCTAAGCCCAGGGGCAGCTACATGCGCGACGCTCTTCGCACCGGCATCGAATTTGCTCACGAACGTAACTACAACCCCTATCGCTTTGGTGTGATTGGCTCCAGTGATGGACATAATGCCAGCTCACCAATCGAAGAAGACAACTACCACGGCAAACTGCCCTTACTCGATGGCAGTGCTGCCATTCGCTTAAAACAAATGTACCTGCTACCCGAAGAGGCACAGCGCGCTGAGCGCTGGGGAGCGGCAGGTCTAGCCGCGATATGGGCCCGCGAGAATACGCGCGACGAGTTATTTGATGCCATGCGCGCAAAAGAAACCTATGCGACATCGGGCACGCGGATTCAGGTACGCTTTTTTGCGGGGTTTAATCTAGACGATGACTTATTGTCCGATCCCAATTGGATCAAAAGTGCATACGCTAAAGGCGTCCCGATGGGTGGCAAGCTTACTGCCAGAGACGACCGAAACCCCACTTTCATCGTGCACGCCAGTAAGGACGCTTTAGCCGCCAACTTGGACCGTATCCAAATCATTAAAGGCTGGGTGGACAATAAAGGTAAGTCACACGAGAAGATTTTTGATGTAGCGCTCTCTCCTAGTCGCGAAGCCAAATCTGATACCGCGCAACCTAACAGTGTTGGAAACACGGTGGACGTCACTTCAGCGACTTACACTAACACCATCGGTAGCCCGCAGTTAAGTGGCACGTGGCAAGACCCCGAATACAATCCGGAACAACACGCGTTTTACTATGCCCGCGTGCTCGAGATACCCACACCGAGATGGTCGACTTACGACGCTAAAACTTTGGG
>NZ_CBFHWH010000052.1:0-13977 GCF_965659035.1 Aequoribacter sp.
CGGCTTCGGTGTGACCCACCAGAGCTTCCTCAGCATCTATTGAGCTGGAAGCAAATACGGGTAGCACTAGTAACGCGATGGCTAGCGCAGCTGAAGGCAACAAACGCATCATCAGGTGCTGCGCTAATCAGAGTCGGCGTATTTAAAACGCCATATCGCACCGACACCAAATAAGACGTAACTGTCATCGACAAATAAAGGGCTGTCGGTATTTTTCGCAGACCCTAAATCCATGTAGCGTGCGTAGGCTAGAAAAGACCAAGCGCCAACATCGTATTGAATCGTCGAGGATAAACGGTAGCCAACCAAACCGCTTTTCGCCCGATACTGGGGACGCGCTAGGGTCGCAAACGGTTGCGACACACCATAAAGCAACTGATTATATTCTTGATCGGCAGTGTAGGCGCCTAAATCGATTTCAAACTCTGTGCTCTGCGTACGCCACTCGTAGTGCACACGAGGGTCGAATACCCAGCCCACCGGTTCGATACCATTAGACGGATCGAGTTCCAATGCGGCGCGAAGCGGCAGGTGTAACTCGAGAGTGTTATTACCCCATTGAGCCAACTTAAGTTCTAACTCTGGACCCACCTCTAAAATGAGCTCCAAGTCGTTCATACCCTCTCGGAGAATATCGTCGTCATTATTGACCGGCAGTGATCCACTAACGCTGATATCGAGCTTGGCGCGATCACTTTTAAAGAGCGAGGCCTGAATGCCGTCGCGATCTATACTCAGCCAATCACCCTCGTACTCCAGGTAGGGCAAAGGCGCGACTAATGTGTCACTTTGAGGGGAGCCGGGATAGTGCGGATAGTCGACAGCGGCAACACCTACACCTAAAGTGATGTCACTCCACAGCTCTTTCCAACCTGGGTAGTCAGGCGAATCCTGGGGGGATGCGTCATCGGCCGGGACATTCGCAGCCAATAGGCCGCCAAATGCCACCGCGATAATGGTACGTAAAATCAGCATAACTACCCTCGAATAAATACTGAACAATACTTCAGCGATGTTGCATGAACTTAAGTTAAAAGACCACCGTCAACTACTATGCATTCGCCGTTCGTATAGCTAGACGCATCCGAGCAAAGGTAGAGTAAGGTCCCAGCCATTTCTTGTGGTTCAGCGTGCCGACCCAGCGGAATTTGCTGAATAGCCATCTGGTAGATGTCATCGTTGGTAAATAAAGCACCGGCAAATTTTGTTTTGGTTAATCCGGGTAACAAGGCATTACAACGAATACCCAAGGGGCCGCATTCTTTAGCAAAGGTCTTAGTCATGTTGACTACCGCCGCTTTAGTGATCGAGTAAATGCCCTGCATAGGACCGGGCTGAATCGCGTTGATCGACGCGGTATTGACGATGACACCACTACCTTGGTCACGCATAATTTTTCCGGCCTCAACCGACATAAAGAAATAGCCGCGGATATTCACATCAACCGTTTTTTGAAAAGCCCCGAGATCAGTGTCCAGGACATGGCCAAAATAGGGGTTCGTCGCGGCGTTATTCACGCAGATATCTAGGCGACCAAACTCCGTTTTAATACGCTCAATAAGCTGCTCAATTTGAGCCAGATCGCCGATATTACACGCGATTGCAGTCGCCTCGCCGCCAGCGTCACGGATCTCTTGCGCTACGCGCTCGCAATCATCAATTTTACGGCTCGAGACAATCAGTCTGGCGCCATACTCAGCCAAGCATTTTGCCGCCTCTTCGCCAATACCTCGACTTGCGCCGCTTACCAAAGCGACACGGCCACTTAAATCAAATAGGTTTTTATACATTGTTTATCCTTAATGACTCTGAATCGACTTTGGCAACGCGATAAGCCCAGTGTACGTAATATAACGACGCCACAACCAATACCGCCCACGCTGCAGGGTAACCATAATGCGTCACGGTAAATCCTACCACTAACGGACCCACCACGCGGCCCCAGGCAGACGCTGACCCCGTCGCGCCCATCATTTGCCCTCGATGCTTAGCATCGGCACGCTTAGACGCCAAAGAATTCAAAATAGGAAAGCAAAAATTAGCGCCAGTCATGGCAACAAAAAAAGCCAAGGGAATAGCGACAGGACCACTGGCCACAACGGCCAAAGATAAGCCAATAACCAGCCCCAACAGCGCTATTCGCATCAGAGGGATTTCGCCAAAACGATCGATCAAACGACCAATCAAGCCACCTTGAATGATCGCCATTATTAGACCTTGGATACCCAACACCATACCCACTTCCTTAGGGGTGTAGCCCAGGCTATCGGCCGTCCAAATCGGCAATAGATAGGTGATGGAGCTAATCACAGCCGAATGCGTTGTAAACTGGCTGACAAAACGTAAATTTTGAGTGCGCCGTAAAAATACGATAGAGCCGCCGAAACGATACGGTTCTGAGCGACGACGATGCTCCGCTTGGGCCTGGGCTTGCTCAGATACGGTCTCTTCTAAAAACAGCCCAGCAGCACCTAAGGCCAGCAGTGACATCGCAGCGGCAACTAAGCAGGGCAACACAAAACTACCCGTGTCACCGCTCAACAAGCCGCCAAGAAAAGGGCCGACCACTAAGCCGAGCCCGAAGGCGGCTCCCAACTTACCCATGGCGCTGGCGCGATTCTCGAGGCTGGTTAAATCAGCCATCATGGCCGCGGCCACCGGTAAGTTGCCGGCCATCAGCCCCGCAAACGCGCGCGCGGCAAAAATCATCCACAAAGCATGAGCAAAGGCCAGAGCAATATACGATACAGCGGCACCTAACAAACATAGCATTAGGGTGCGCTTGCGCCCCCAGCGATCTGATAGTCGCCCCCAAAATGGCGACATCGCACCTGAGCAGACAGCGTACACAACGATGATTAGGGCAATATCAAATTTAGTCGCACCCAAGGTTGGCGACAAGAAGGGCAAGATCGGGATGACAATACCAAAGCCAATAAGATCAAGTAACGCAACACAAAAAAGCAAAAAAATCGGCAGTTTATTGCGGGTACTACTCACCGCGTTTTAGGCCCTGCCAGCGCTTAATCTCGGCGCTATGAATACCAAAAAGATCCAAACAGCGACCAACCGATTGATCCACCATAGCATCGATCGATTCTATGCCCGCATAAAAGGCTGGGACCGGCGGCGCAATGATTGCGCCCAGCTCAGACAAAGTCGTCATGGTTCGCAAATGACCGGTATGCAGCGGGGTTTCTCGCACCATCAGTACCAACCGGCGGCGCTCTTTTAACACGACATCCGCGGCGCGCGTGAGCAGCGTGGAGGTCACCCCTGTGGCGATTTCGGACATAGTGCGTATTGAACAAGGCGCGATCAACATACCGTCGGTCACAAACGAGCCCGAGGAAATCGTAGCACCTACGTCACCTACGGCGTACGCGTGGTGAGCGAGAGTTTTGAGCTCGCTTAAGCTCATCGAGTGTTCTTGCGCCAGAGTCAGCTGCGCAGACTTACTGATAATTAAGTGTGTTTCGACACCCAAACCGGCCAAGATTTGCAAGGCGCGAATGCCATAAACCACTCCGGAGGCTCCACTGATCCCCACAATGATTCGCTTTGGCATACGCGTTCTCCTTAGTTCTGTCTCCGCACTCTAGCACCACTTCGAGCAAATTTCATTGCTAGAAGCTGCTGGAGTTAGCCTTACGTTTGCGCGGCTTACGAGCGCCATCTTGCTCGGCTGCCTTGGGCGATCTTCGTGGTTTAGCGGGCGCTTTCGCGTTGTCACGCTTTTTCGCCTTAGCTTTGCCTTTGGGCGGCTTGTTACCCGCGGGCTTACGTCTGTGGGAACGCTCGGGGCGGTCTCCACGCCGATCTGAAGACTGCTCACGAATATCGCTATCAAGCACTTCCGGCTGCGCACGTTTTTGCGCGTAACCTAACTCCATAGCGAGTACTGCCGCAATGTCTGATGCGCTCACTTCCAGCTGATCTGCCAAATGAAATACAAATTCCTTGGCCGTATCCAAGCCTTTACGCTTAAGTCCAATCGCTATTTGATCGCGAATTTTTTCCGCTTTAGCATCAGCGACGTCCGAGGCTGTTGGCAAGCGCATGAGCTCGATCGGCTGACCTGTGGTGCGTTCAATCATACGCAGCAGACGCTGCTCCCGATTCGCCGCAAATAAAATAGCCTCACCCTTACGGCCAGCGCGACCGGTTCGTCCAATACGGTGTACGTAGGCTTCGGGGTCTTGGGGTATGTCATAGTTGACTACGTGGGTGACGCGATCAACATCTAAGCCCCGAGCCGCCACATCGGTTGCGACCACGATATCCAAGCGGCCTTTCTTAAGCTGGCTGATCACTTGTTCGCGTGCACTCTGCGCCATGTCGCCATTTAAGGCCGCGGCGGCAAAACCACGGGCCTGTAGCTTATCGGCCAGTTCGGTCGTCGCGATTTTAGTACGCGCAAAAATAATTAGGCCGTCAAAGTCTTCGACTTCTAAGATACGAGTCAAACCATCGAGCTTACTCGCGCCTGAAATCATCCATACGCGCTGACGAATTGAGGTCGCGGTTACGGTCTTTTGCGTCACTGTAATATGCTGAGGGTCTTGCAGATAATCGCTGGCAATACGGCGAATAGCCGTTGGCATTGTGGCCGAAAACAAAGCAATCTGACGTTTCTCAGGCAGCTGCGACATGACCCACTCAACGTCGTCAATAAAGCCCATGCGCAGCATTTCATCGGCCTCGTCCAGCACCAAATGCGCCAAGTTATCGAGTTTGAGGCTGCCTTTACGCATGTGGTCCATAACGCGCCCTGGGGTACCTACAATCACCTGCGCGCCGCGCTCTAGCTGTTTCAGCTGGGTGCGGTAGTCGGTCCCACCATAAATGGGTGCCACTTGAAACCCAGGCATATGCCGCGCGTAGCTTTGAAAGGCTTCGGCAACCTGAATCGCGAGCTCGCGGGTTGGGGCTAGGACTAAGCATTGCGTTTGCTTTTTACGGCAATCGATCTTAGCCAAAATAGGCAGAGCAAACGCCGCCGTCTTGCCTGTACCCGTTTGCGCCTGACCGATCACATCGCAACCCTCTAGCAGGGGTGGGATTGTTTTAGTCTGGATATCGGAGGGTACTTCGTAGCCTACGTCGTCTAAAGCTTTTTGCAAATAAGCGGGCAAGTTCAAAGAGGCAAAGGTCGCCTTTGCCGGTGTATCGGTCATGGGAGTTCCTAAAAAAGAGGGCGGCCATAATCAGCCGGTGGCGCAGTATACAGACCACCGGCTTAAGTTAACACTAAAACAGGCACTTAGGTGTAGGATTACCTAAAATTGCCCGCGAACGCCAATCTCAAAACCACGACCTGGCTCCGGTGCGATCTCTTTCAAAAAAGAGGTGTGTAACCTGATTTCTTCATCGGTCAGGTTATGCACGCTAGCAAAGACTGTCCAGTCGGAAGCCTGTGAAAGCGACCACTCAAGGCCAAGGTCGACGCGGGTGTAGGCCTCGGTCGCCTCCTCGTTGAACGCCGCTCGATCCTGCTCGAAGGCGCGCACCACTCGGGCCCAGGTATACAATTCGCCAGCTCGCCAATCCAGCTGGGCCAGCAAGCGATTAGCCGGCATGCGAGGCACGTAGCCCTGTGACGCATCCAACTTTCCTCGACTGATATCGCCGTTAATCGACAGCTCTAAATCACCACCGCCGAACTCTCCCAAGCCCAAGACCGAACTCAACTCTAGTCCAGAAAAAGTGGCATCTACCTGAGTGTATTGATAAACCGAGACCGTATCGACCTCAAGCCCTGTATTCAGCAAGCCAATATAGTCGCTAAATCGATTATGGTAGAGCACGACCTCAAGGTAGTTATCTCCCCACGACCGAGACAGCGAGAGGTCGACATTGTTCGAAGTTTCGCTATCGAGATCAGACGCCCCAAGCTCGATGGCTTCGGTAGCCGCGTGAACCACCCAATCTACCTCATTCAGAACGCCGGCATTGGAATAGAGCTCCTCGATGGCGGGGGCACGTTCGGCGTGGGAGTAAGCCGCGCTCCACTGCCATCCATGTTCTAAATTCTGCACCCAAGAAGCAGAAAAACTCAGGTTGTTGAATACACGACTGTTAGCACCGCTCTGGGGATCCAGCTCATCTCGATCATAGCGAACGCCCAACTCCAATAGCCCGGCGTCAAAATGCAGGTCCTCCACGAGGAATAGGCCCAGCTGGTCTTTATCGGTTATCGGGATGAAGGCCTCTTCACCCAGAGCACTAAACTCCGATTGCCCGAACTGCAGCCCAAACACACCGTGCCAAATGCCCACCGTTTTATGCACCGCCTCTAAACGCAGCTGCCGACTTTCATTACTGTAGGTCGTGCCCACTTCGCCACTAGGCTCAACTTCCGAGTGTTGATAATCTGTGTAGGCGCCAAAGAGGCGCAGTTCGTCCAAGAGAGGCAAAGGCTCGTGTAGATGCAGAGCCAGATCATAACGCGTCTGCTCTAAGTCGATTCGGATGCCCTGCTCGGGGTTCTCTTCTTCTTGGTCCGCAGCCAGAGGGTCTTCCTCGTGCGCATGATGTGCATGCGCTGCGGCAGGGATACCATAATCGCTGTTTTGACGCTGGACCGAGAAACCCGCAAAACCCGCTTCAAAATGGCGACTCAAACCCAGTGTTAGAATGTCCGTTTCGCCATCGGTATTCGCTAAGCGACTAGGGGGGCCTAGATATTCTTCTCATGCCCCTCTTCATGCCCCTCTTCATGCCCTTCCTCGTGATCTCCCTCGTGCTCAATAGGTACCGCCGTGTTTTTCGGCACCGTTAGATCACCCCAGCTCCGAACCACTGCATCTAAATGGAAGGCGTAATCGCCTTGAGAGGCATCCCAGCGCACCACACCGGTGCTTGCCTGACTCGCAGAGTCGTAACGAAACTCTGCTTGCGTTTGAGCCTCCCCCACTAAGCGCGCAGGAATGCGCCCATCGGTCACATTGACCACGCCACCAATAGCACCACCACCGTAAAGTAGCGTCGCGGGACCGCGAAGGACCTCGATGCTATCGGCCAAAATAGATTCTACCGCGACAGCATGGTCGGCACTTAGATTTGACGCATCGGCACTGATGGTGCCGTTCTGCAATACGGTAACACGTGCACCCTGCTGCCCTCGAATTACAGGTTGTCCGACGCCTGGCCCAAAAGAAGCGCTATTCAAGCCAGGTTGCAGAGCTAAGGTGTCGCCAATGGTGCTGCCCGCAGCGCGTTGCAATGCTTCACCACTCAATACGGTTACGGGCAAGGCCGTTTCTGAGGTTTTTTTGTGTAGAGGCACGGTGACGAGCACGTGCTCCATTGCAGGTGATTCGCCACCCACAGCGGCCGCACTGACAAACGCCAGCACAGCAGATATTCGCTTTTTCATGATAACTCCTAATAAATACGGTAAACGTTGGATTTTATTAGGGGTTCTGGGGGGGGCCTGTCGCGGGCGGTAAATATTCCGTGTAAAGAGACAGCAGCAGGCAGTAATCGTCGGCATAAAAAACGGATTGCCACTGCAGTTGCGTACTGTTGGATGACGTTGTATCTACCGCGGTGGCAGAGCTGTGAAACACCCAGCAGTCGAGCGGTTGTGAGTCAAAGTGAACGTGACCTGACTCAAACGCTTGACCCGTAACGGAAACAAAAGCCGCCAAAAGCACGAGCAGGCGAAGCCAGCGAGCGCTTTTACTTTGCAATGTCTTTGCAATCATTGGGGCCATGTCACAATCTAAAACGAGTTCTTTATTAGGCTAGCCCCTTATTAGGTTTTGAGCAAGCCCGTCTTTATTAGGTTTTGAGCAAGCCCGTCTTTATTAGGTTTTGAGCAAGCCCGTCTTTAAAAACCTTTTGAACTAATTGTTGTACACATCCTCTAAAAAATTAGCGATTGCCAATCGTGACTCGGGCTCGTCTAATGTTGGCGCATGACCTCGGTTCTCAAGCCGAAGATATTGCATAGTCGGGTGTTTTGCTTGCATTTTGGCAACACAATCGTCGGCCAAAATGTCGGATAGGGCGCCGTGCACCAACAACATGGGCTTGGACAATGTCGCGTCGAAAAACTGCCACAGATCAGGCGGCACAGCTGCAGCTTGTGAGGCATCCATAGGCTTAGAAATCGATGCATCGTAATCAAGTTCGGGCTTGCCCTCGGCCGATTCGATGTACAAATTGCGGGTAAAGCTGATCCATTCAGCGTCGCTAAAATCGGGGAACGCCGGGCCATTAATCGATTTGACCTGAGCGACTGCAGCGTCCCAAGTTTCAGGGGGCGCCAACTTACCTACATAGCTTTGAATGCGCGCCAGTCCAACAGGATCAACTTCGGGACCAATATCATTGATGACCAACGATTTAATTCGCGTCGGCGCCAGTGTCGCCATAATAAAACTCATCAAGCCGCCCATTGAGGTGCCAATAACCGATACCTCGTCGATACCTAAACTGTCGAGTAAGGTAAACATATCCTGGCAATAAATGGCGGGCTGATAGTTGTTTGAATTGGGGTCATAGTCCGAGCGACCGCGACCACGCTGATCCACAGCAATGATCCGGTAATAGTTCGACAGCATCTCCGCTAAACCAGCAAAGTCTTTTGAATTGCGGGACAAGCCATGCATGCACAACAGCGTTGCCGCTGAATCACCGTTAAGGCCCGTGCACGGATAGTCACGTGCGTACAAGCCCAGGCCATCGGCACTGTTGTAGTAATAGTCACGATACATAGAAAACCCTCTTTTTTTATGTACTGTAACGCCAGTGGCAAACCAGCTCAAGAACAAGCGATTATTCAGTGTTTATCAGCACCAGCAAACAACAGTCCCATAGCACCAACGCCAAACGAAGCGATAATACCCCAAGCTGCTGAAACGGCTGGATTCGAAACCCCCAAGAACAAATTGAGCACCAGATGTAAGACAATGCCGGTAATCGCACTGGCAAACACAACACCGAGGGGGACATGCCGACGTACCAATACGCCGAACACCACAGGCACCACCGAGGCAGCCGCTAATCCGTAAACGCCTTTCTGGGCAAACAAACCAATAATGGGTGGCGGATTCCAAGCTAGTGCAAGCCCGACAATACCCACGCCCACGAGCACCCAGCGTGATAGCGCCAAAGCATCGATACGATCAGAGACCAAAGGCTTAGCGATATCCGTTACGACCATCGCTGACAGGGACACTAAAATGCCATCCAATGTGCTCATGCCCGCCGCCAGCAAGGTAATAAAAATGAACGTCAGGACAAGTTCGCCCCACAAGGAGCCCGAAAACTGAAACAACAAGTACTCACGAACCACGGTATCTTGGGTTTCAATATCAAGACCCGCAAGGCGAGCGTAAAAACCGATCAGCAACATCAACATGAAGATCGCGCCTACGCCAACTGTCGTCCCTACAAAGACCTTGATGTCCTTTTCACTGCGCAAATACAGAACTTTGGTCAGGATATGTGGCTGCATCATTAAGGCAAAGGTCACCACAAATCCGCTGACAAATACCGAGAAGACATCAAAATACAAATCACTACTTGGATTAAAAGCAGCGGCGTAGTCAGTGCTGATGCGTGTCAGCGCACCACCGACATCACCGCCAAAGTGTTGCCATCCAGTGACAACCAAAAACACAGTAACCAGAATCATCATCACGCCCTGCACCGTATTGGTATAAGCGTGCGCATAAGTGCCTCCCATCAGCACATAGGAAAACACAAAAACCAATACGCCGATCAGCGCAACCTTTTGATCCAAGCCAAACAGCCCAGTAACCAAGTAGCTGCAACCCACCAAAATGAGGACAACGAAGGTAATAGATAACAAATTCAAAAACGCAAAGAACAAACTAAAACCACGGTGGTTATAGCGATAATAAATCCACTGAGGAATGGTGAGAGCTTGATGCGCCTCTCCCACACGCAAGAAGCCGCGCGTTAACACAACAAAAGCACTAAGGATGCCCAGGGAACCAGCGACCCCATAGTGTAAAAAGGCGCTTAACCCGTGAACGTACACAAACCCCGGGTTGATCACAAAGGTTGCTGTCGATGATATCGAGGCTGCTAATGTGATCCCGATAAGCACGGGATGCATGTCTTTGTTACCAATCGAGAAGGACGCAACCGACTGTGTGCGCTTCATTCCCACCCATGAGAGTGCGTAGATCGCGACCACGTAAGCGATTACCACACTGTACTTAAAGATTTCTGGCGTCATAGTCATTCTTATCGAGGTATGTGCTTGCATTGTGCAAGGAATACGCTTATTTTTCAACAAGCGTTGAATGGCATTGTGTGGTACTGTTCAAGCTGCTCGATAAGGACACCGAAGTGACAAACGTTAGCAAACGTGATCGAATTTTAGATGCAGCCGAGGCTCTCTTCGCAGAGCGGGGCTTTGATGGCGTGACACTTCGCCAAATCGCGAGCAGTGCTGGCGTCGATGTTGCGCTTGCGAATTACCACTTCGGCAAGAAGCTAGAGCTCTTTAACGCGGTCTTCGAGCGACGCGCAGCTTTGCTTAACCAGTCGCGCCTGGACGCGTTACGCAAAGTGCAAGCCGAACAAGCCGATAGCGGACCCAGCGTCGAGCAAATTATCGAGGCCTTTTTACGCCCACTGGAATTGACGCAAGAGACGGCAGATCCGGGCTGGCGACATTATCTTGCTCTAATCGCCTACGTGAATAACAGCACCTATTGGGGCAAAAGAATGATGAGCAAGTTGTTTGATGACTTGGTCCAAGAATTCATTGCAGCACTGCGCCAAGCTCTGCCCACCGCAAGCGACCAGGATTTATACTGGTGTTACCACAACTTGTCTGGCGCCCTAACGCTCACGCTCGCACAAACCGAGCGCATCGACACCCTGTCGGGCGGCTTGTGCCAATCCAGTGACTTTCAAGCGGCTTATGATCACATGATTCCCTTCGTCGCGGCCGGCTTTAGAAAGGTGTGTGGCGCAAACGACTCATAGCACTAAACTCAGAGAGTGTCGTTTTTTAGCTCGCGCTCAATCCGGCTCTCCTGCTCGAATCGTGCAGATCCCACTAACTTGCGCGTTTTTTGCAAACGCTCGCGACGTCGCTCCTTACGGTAATGATCTAGCCAGTAATTAAAGCGATCCTGCTCTTCTTCGCCCGCGACAAGTGCTTCCACGAACGCGATATCGATTCCTTCGCGAAACGCGATTCTTGGGGGGCGAATCTTATTTGCCGCATAAAGTGCGACCACTCGAATTTGGTCATCGCGTCCGTAATGGCACTGCCGAGAATAACCAAACGGGGGTGAGGGGGTTCTATTATCCATCGATACGCCAATCAATTCATTCAAGGGTGTAACGATAGCGCATGCGGACATATTTCGCTATGAACTGCCCAGCTGATTAAAAATTCACGTGTTATAATTTCGACTTCTCCCCGAGGAACTGCCTATGACCACCCCGACCCACCGTCGAACCAAAATCGTTGCCACTATCGGACCCGGTAGCGACAACCCAGACAGCCTATTCAGACTTATCGAAGCAGGCGTTGATGTCTTTAGATTGAATTTTAGCCACGGCTCGGCGGACCATCACGCCGCGGTCGCAGAAAGGGTCCGCAAACAGGCCGCGATTGCCGGACGTTACGTCGGTATATTGGCAGATCTACAAGGTCCTAAAATCCGAATTGCAGGCTTCAAGGAAGGCAAGATCGAATTAAGCGCAGGAGACCGTTTTATCCTTGATCTGGAGCTCGACAAGAGCGCCGGCGACCAGCGCTCAGTAGGCGTGGATTTCCCAGATCTCGCGGAAAGTGTGGGTGCGGGTGATACGCTTCTTCTCGACGATGGACGTGTGCGACTGGTTGTGAACCACGTATTCCATAAAACAATCGAGTGCACGGTAGTCGTAGGCGGTATACTGAGCTCCCGTAAAGGCATTAATCGTTTGGGCGGTGGCCTCTCGGCGCCAGCGCTGACTGACAAAGATATTTCAGACATTAAAAGCCTTAAAGCGGTCCAGCCAGACTTTGTCGCGGTATCGTTCGTCAGCACCGCAGCCGATATAGAGCAGACGAAGGTGTTACTTGAAGAGGCAGGGGTAAGTGCGGGCATTATCGCCAAGATCGAACGGGCTGAAGTTGTCGCCGACACAGATACCCTTGACGCGATCATAGATGCCTCTTTTGGTGTCATGGTGGCCCGAGGGGATTTGGGTGTAGAAGTTGGTGACGCCCAACTCATTGGCATTCAGAAGGACCTGATTTCACGCGCGCGGCGCCAAGACAGAGTAGTCATTACCGCCACGCAGATGATGGAATCTATGATCAACAGTCCAATGCCAACTCGCGCCGAAGTGTTCGATGTAGCAAACGCCGTGCTCGATGGCACAGATGCAGTGATGCTTTCGGCAGAGACGGCCGTTGGTAACTACCCCGTCGAAGTCGTGAAAGCGATGGCCGACTCCGCGCTTGGAGCCGAGCGACACCCGGTAGCCCGGTCGTGGAAACACAAAGCCAATCAAAAATTTGAAAGCACCCAAGAAACCATTGCTGTCTCGGCTATTTACGCCGCGAGCCACAATGATAACGTGCGGGGAATTGCCTGCCTTACCGAATCGGGCAATACCCCCTTGTTGATGTCGCGCATCTCATCAGGTTTGCCCATTTTCGCACTAAGCGATAATCATGCGACGCTGCAGCGTCTTGCCCTGTGTCGTGGCGTTATTCCGCTCTACTTCGACGCACGAATGTTCGAACCTGAGGTGATCGAAGAGCGCGCTGTGGAGTTTTTAAAAGACGGGCGTTACGTCGTCTCAGGCGATTCCATTATCTTGACCAAAGGCGCCATCATGGGGCAAACGGGGTCAACCAACATTTTGAAGATCTTAAATGTGGCTTGATGGCCTGAATTAGTGACTTTTTCCCATAATAGACGCTAAAGAGTCACATACATGAAGCAATAAGGGTGTTAGACTGGTCTCGTCACATTGGGTGACACCGTTAATGTGCGGCTCTGGATTCCAGATAAAGCACGAAAGCAGCAATGTATGAAGCTCCCCACGGAGCGATTTAACACAGGTAAGTAATATGGCTACAACAACTGGCACCGTCAAATGGTTTAACGAAACTAAAGGCTTTGGCTTCATCGAACGTGAAGGCGGCCCTGACGTGTTCGTACACTTCAGCGCGATCAAAGGCGAT
The DNA here is from genome assembly GCF_965659035.1 of Aequoribacter sp. Lineage (NCBI taxonomy): Bacteria > Pseudomonadati > Pseudomonadota > Gammaproteobacteria > Cellvibrionales > Halieaceae > Aequoribacter > Aequoribacter sp. The sequence goes on from NZ_CBFHWH010000052.1 coordinate 13,181, forward strand.
GGTTTTAAAACATTGGCAGACGGCCAAAAGGTCGAGTTTGATGTGACCGATGGACAAAAAGGTCCTCAAGCGGAAAATGTGGTGCCACTGTAAGACACACCCCATCATCCAAATGAAAAAGGAGCCTTGAGGCTCCTTTTTTTATATCGACTATTTCCAATCTCTTCGCCGCATTGTCACACTTAGCCCACCTCTGCGATTTGAAACGCTGGCAATCAACGAGTAGCAGAAGTGTTTATGCTTTGCCGGCGCACCAAACAAAAAAGCCCGCTACGCGGGCTTTTAAATATTTAAACGATCAGATCTAGTCTTCGGCCAATTTAGCCTGACGCTCTAGCTCGCTATTCAAGTACTTGATCCACTGCTTAGCGTAGGTTTCAGACCTTTTGTCTTTCCCTGCTGCCCTGAACGCCTTTCGTGCTTTGTCGTACTGCTTAGTGTTGAAGTAGGCCATGCCAAGCGACAACTGAGCGTTGTCCTCGCGACGAACACCGCCACGCTTAAGACCCTTCTCTAAGGCTGCAATCGCCTCTTCAAACTTGTCTCCGTCTAGGTACACGTTACCCAGACGCGCGTAAAGCTCTCCATCTTCCGATTTGTCTGCTGCAATTTCCATAGCGGGAATGGCTTTGGCAACTTCCTGAGCCTGGCGATAGGCCGAACCCATGATCTCGTAGTTTTTAGAGGTCGGGTCGATGAGCTTTTCTTTGAGGCCACGATCGATGACTTGCGCGGCCTTATAAGGCACTTCGCCCTGCAAGTATAAGTAGGCCATCGTTACGCGCTCGGGACCTTTA
>NZ_CBFHWH010000053.1:0-13782 GCF_965659035.1 Aequoribacter sp.
AGGGGTTATTGGCCTAGGTTATGTGGGCTTGCCCTTGGCGGTTGCTTTTGGAACCAAGCAGCCGGTTGTGGGTTTTGATGTCGACCCCAAACGGATTGCCCAGTTAACCGAAGGTTATGATGTTACCGGCGAAACCAGTGCCGAGGCTTTGGCGTCGGCGTCCCAGTTATCATTTAGTGCTGATCCCGCGCAACTGAAGCTTTGCCAAGTGTTTATCATAACGGTCCCAACCCCGATAAACGCCGATAAGCAGCCGGATTTGAGCCCTTTAATTGCCGCTTCTGAAACGGTTGGCAAGCACATGCCCAAGGGTGCGATCGTGATCTATGAGTCAACGGTTTATCCCGGTGCTACCGAGGACGATTGTGTCCCAGTACTTGAACAGTATTCAGGCCTTACCTTTAATCAAGATTTTTGGGTGGGTTATAGCCCCGAACGTATCAACCCTGGTGATAAACAGCGCCAGTTACCCGACATTGTTAAAGTCACCTCGGGTTCGACACCGGAAATCGCCGATTTTGTTGATCAGCTATACGCGTCTGTCATTCGTGCGGGTACTTATCGGGCTAGCAGTATTCGGGTAGCCGAAGCCGCAAAAGTGATCGAGAATACCCAGCGTGATTTGAATATCGCCTTGGTTAACGAGTTGGCTATTATCTTCAATCGGCTCGGCATCGATACTCAAGAAGTGCTTGAAGCGGCGGGTACGAAATGGAACTTTTTACCTTTCCGACCCGGCTTGGTGGGCGGTCACTGCATTGGCATTGATCCCTATTATTTAACTTATCGGGCGCAGGCGGTGGGTTACATACCGGACGTTATTCTGGCGGGCCGTCGCATTAATTCGAACATGGGTGCCTATGTGGCCGACGAGCTGGTCAAAGCCATGCTGCGCAAACGCTTGCACGTCGCTGGGTCTCGAATTTTGGTTCTGGGCTTTACTTTTAAAGAAAATTGCCGCGATGTTCGCAATACGCGAGTGGTGGATATTATTGCCGCTTTGGCGCAATACGGTGCCGAGGTGGATGTCTATGACCCATGGGTGGATATCGAAACCACCGAACTAAGCAATGGTCGTTTGATAGATCAGCCCGATGCTAATGCTTATCAAGGTTTGCTGTTAGCGGTAGCGCACGAGCAATTTCACGAGCTCGACGAGTCGCAGTTAAACACTTGGTTGCAAACCGAACGCGTCATTTACGACTTGAAGTACGTACTACCGAAAGATTTGGTCGATCTGCGGTTATAAGCGCATGGTTATGGCTTCGTGAAAGTTCTACAAGTACTGCCTGCTCTGAATGGCGGGGGTGTCGAGACGGGCACGCTCGAGGTTGCACAAGCGTTGGTTAACAAGGGCCATGACTCTTGGGTCTTATCGGCAGGTGGCTCGATGGTCGAGCGTTTAGAACGCGAGGGCTCGGCGCATGTGGTCTGGGATTTGGGCAAGAAAAGTCTGCTTACTTTGCGTCACATTTGGCGCTTGCGAACTTGGCTATCGCATCAGGCCTTCGACGTAATCGATGTGCGCTCGCGCATGCCTGCGTGGGTGGTGTACCTAGCGTGGCGAGGATTGCCAGCGAACTCGCGACCTCGGCTGATCTCAACCGTGCATGGTTTATATTCAGTGAACGCGTACAGCAAAATTATGTGTGTGGGCGAACGTGTTGTTACCGTATCGCAAGCCGCACGCGACTACGTAACTGCTAATTACCCCGACGTAGATACTGCGAAATTGGTCGTGATTCCGCGCGGCATAGAGCCCTCCAGCTACTACCCAGACTTTGCGCCCACTGCCGATTGGAGCGCGCACTTTAGCAAGGAATTTCCAGACGCCCATGGCAAACAGCTGATTACCATGCCGGGTCGCTTAACCCGTTTAAAAGGCCAGACGGATTTCATTCGGCTAATGGCTCGTTTGGTGCACCAACAGCATCTGCCGGTGTATGGCCTGATCGTGGGTGGCGAAGATCCCAAGCGCAAAGCTTATGCGCAAGAATTACGGGATTTGGTGGCACAGCTTGATTTGACCCAGAACATTTGCTTTACCGGCGCGCGCAATGATATTCGCGAGTTGTTTGTGCATTCAAATGTTGTCCTGTCACTCTCGAGTCAACCCGAATCGTTCGGCCGCACGGTATTAGAAGCCCTGAGTCTGGGGCGCCCTGTTGTCGGTTATGCTCATGGCGGTGTCGCTGAGATTTTAGCCGAGCTTTTTCCCGAGGGTGCCGTTCCTTTACAAGACGAAGAGGCCCTGCTGCAGTCGGTGTTAGCACAGCTGCAAAATCCCTCGGTACCGGCCATAAACACGCGATTCCTTAAACAAAACATGTTAGATATGACGCTACAGGTCTACGAGGGCTCGCTATGATCTTTGTGCTGATAGACCTGCTACTCTTGCTCGTGTGGTCCACGCAGTATCGTTGGTGGGGCCGCACAATTGATTACAAGCACCCGCGAATTTTAATGTACCACATGGTGTCCGGGCATCGACGCGGCGCCAAGTTTAATAAATTGCGGGTGGCTCCTGCTCAGTTTGAGCGCCAAGTGGCGTATCTCGCCGAGAACGGCTGGACCTTTGCGCACGTATCTGAGCTGAAGAACGCGTTGCCCGACAAGACGGTTGTGCTGACGTTTGATGACGGTTACCGCGATAACCTGGAGTACGCGCACCCCATTCTTGCACGTTATAAAGCAAAGGCCACCCTGTATTTGGTCGAGGACCGCTTCGATCGTGATTGGTCGACCGCAAAAAAGGCGCATCACGATTCTGGCGAGTTGATGCAGGAGCCCAAGCTTAGTGACGCTGAAGTTGAGACGATGTTGGCTTCAGGTGTGTGGGAGCTCGGCGCTCACACCCTTACGCATGCAAATTTACCGGCAACTGAGCCGCAGCTGCGTGCGGATGAAGTCATTCAAGGTCGCACAGTCTTACAGCAAAAGTTCAATCAAAGCATACCTAGCTTTGCTTATCCCTTTGGTATTTACGATACCGAGGATGTCCGCTTAGCTGAGCAAGCAGGCTACGATTTTGCGGTGACGACCAAAGAAGGGATCGACCCCCTGCCCTACGCCAGACCCCTAGAGTTGAAGCGCATTAAAGTTTCAGGCAAAGAAGGCTTGTGGAGCTTTAAGTTGCGCCTTCGAACGGGCAGGCGTAAATAAGTTGCGCTTTACTGAAAAGCGGCTCCGGGTTGTACGCCCATTTTCTTCAAAATCAGCGCCAGTGGGCAAAAGCCCGTGAAAGCAGCCTGCAGCATATTGGCCCCCACGAATACGGTTAACCAGCTCCATGCACTATGGTGAAGCTGGCTGAGGGTTAGACTTATGAGTACCACAATACCTGCAAACGCCATGACTGCTCGGTCGATATTCATGTGTCTGCCTCCTCTTCAATCGGTGATTTACAGCTTACCGAATCGGTGTTTTTGAGTTTCTGACTTGCGTCAAAATTCACACTTATTTTGGCTCTGGGCTACTGTTCCGAAAGGCGTGACTGGACGTACACTTCACTGTCTAATTTTGTTTTGTCGGCGATGAAACTATTGTCTTTTGATGCGCTTCGCACACTGTCGTTCCCGGCGCACGATCATTTAAAACCCGATCAATACTGGCGCCATAAAGAGCGAATACAGGCGGCCGACTTTGTGTTGTTTCCTGACTATTGGCAGCTGAACGCACTTGTCTATGGTCTGGGTGCACGCGTATTTCCAAGTGAAGCCAGTTACCGCATTGGGCACAATAAAATCGAGATGACACGCGTCTTTCAGACGGTCTGTCCCGCACACACGCCCGATACCTTAATTTTGTCGAAAGCCGATAATGCTCTGAACGATGTGCTCGAGGTATTTGATTATCCTTTTGTTGCCAAGATCCCGAAAAGTAGTCGTGGTGAAGGCGTATTCCTGATCGAAAATTCGGCGGATTGGGTTCGGTATTACAATCAGACTGATACCATTTACGTGCAGGAGTATTTGCCAATCGACCGCGACCTGCGCTTGGTGTTACTCGGCGAGAAGGTGGTCGGCGGGTACTGGCGCCTGCAAGCCGTGCAGGGGTTTTACAATAATCTAGCTCAGGGCGGCACGATGATGGCTGGGCAACTGCCTCCTGAAGCGGTGCGGTTGGTGGAGGATTTCGCCAGACGAACCGGTGTTGATCACGCCGGTTTTGACGTGGCGATGGTGGGTCAGCACCCTTATCTGATCGAGTTTAATCGCCTGTTTGGCACTCAGGGAGTCACGGCTGTGATCGGTGATACAACCCGCTTTATTCTGGAGTATCTGGAAAAGCGCTTGATCAGCGAGCGTCCTATTGAGCCGACAACTCCCCGCCGTAAACGCCGGCTTCGACGCGTTGCTTAGCCTTTTAGCGATTGCATATCGGCAAGCGTTTGTCGAATTAACTCGCGCGCCTCGGGTGATCCGTCTAATAAACGATGGGTTCGACGCGTGGCCACCCAGCGACCCGATTCTTTGACCCAGTCCCAGCGGCTTACCGATAATCGATGCAGACCAAAACCTGTGTCTTCGTGGGTGTACAAGCGGTGGTACCCCAAACCAATCGCCTGTTCGTCTTTTATGGCAATGAGCGGCAGGCTCATGGTGTGCGCGCAACCTTTAGCAACTAAGTCTTTATGATAATCAGCGTTTAGCGTAGCTAAGATGTCGGCATGACCGGCCATGTCAAAGCGCTCATCGCCGATATCATAGACTCCGTCTTGGGTCCAAAGTGACGCGGCTAGATCCAGCGACAAGCTGTCGACCGCAGGCCCATAAGTGCTGAGTGCTTGATACAGCTCCAGTTGGCTTTCGACTTGTTCCAGTCGACACTCTAAAGCGTGTAATCGGTCTTCAATGGCCTTATTCATGCGGTTACCAAACTGTCGCGAATTTGACTGTATTGTGAAATGTGGGCGGTGTAAGCTCAAGGCTTGATAATAAATACGTCCCAGCACCCGCTGCTGGGGTCTGGTTAATTTAAGTGAGGTAACAATGGATTTAGGGATACGTGGTCGTTCAGCGATTGTTTGCGGTGCTTCAAAAGGTTTAGGGCTGGGCTCAGCGCAAGCCCTGGCGGCCGAAGGGGTCAATGTATTGATGGTGGCGCGCTCGACCGATGCCTTGGAAGCTGCAGCCGAGGATCTGCGGCGAGCAGCACCGGATGTCGCGATTACGACCTGCGCGGCCGATCTGTCGACCGCCGAAGGCCGTGACTCTGTATACGCGGCGAGTCCTCAGCCCGATATTTTAGTGGTCAACGCGGGCGGACCTCCGGTGAAAGACTTTCGGCAGTTGAGTGAGCAAGACTGGGTTGCGGCTTTAAATTCAAACCTTTATGGAATGACAGATTTAATCAACCGAGCTGTGACCGGGATGTGCGAGCGGGGCTTTGGCCGTATCGTGACCATTACCAGTGCCTCGGTAAAAATGCCGATGGTAGGTTTAGATTTATCCAATGCGATGCGTTCGGGCTTAGTGTCGTACTGCAAGGGCATTTCGGCGGGACTCGCTCAACATAACGTGACAATTAATAGCCTGTTACCCGGGTTACACGCTACTGAGCGCTTAGACGGTATTTTTGTGGCTCGCTCGGCCATGATGGGAAAAACGCCAGGCGAAGTTGAAGAGCTTTCCCGTAACCAAGTTCCTGCTAAGCGTTTTGGTACCGCCGAAGAGTTCGGCCATTTCTGCGCGTTTATGTGCAGCACCCACGCAGGTTACATGACGGGGCAAACGGTCTTATTGGATGGCGGTGCGTATCCCGGATTGGCCTGAAGCTAAACATTTATGCGTCTACTCCGTCCGAACACTTATGCCGCAACCATTCGGCCTTAGATCAAAGTAGGTTTACGTCATGGCTCAACCAAACAAGAGTTCGGCGATTAACACGATCTTCGTGACTCTGATGCTGGGCGGCATTTTTGTGGCCTTGTTTAACGGCAGTATGGAGTCCTTAACCAAAGCCTCTTTTGATGCCGCTAAAACGGCAGTGACCTTAGCCATTAGCTTAGTCGGCGCTATGGCTCTGTGGTTGGGTTTAATGAAGGTTGCTGAGAACGCGGGCCTCTTAAGCGTTATTGCGCGCAAGCTAAAGCCAGTGATGACGCGGCTCTTTCCCGAAGTTCCCGGCGACCACCCGGCCATGAGCGCCATGATTATGAACATGTCGTCGAACATTCTGGGCTTGGGCAATGCCGCCACGCCTTTTGGTATAAAAGCCATGCAGGCTTTAGAAAGCCTGAATAAACATAAAGGTACTGCCACGCACGCCATGTGTTTGTTTTTAGCCATCAATACCAGCTCCGTGACCCTACTCCCTTTGGGTGCCATTGCGGTTCGTGCTGGCGCCGGTGCCGACGACCCCGCCGGCATTTTGTTGCCATCGATATTGGCAACCGCCTGCTCTACCGTGGTAGCGATTGTTTTAGCAAAGCTATTTGCCAGTCGAGACCCCTATCCGCCGGTTGTTTATTCTGGCGGTATTGTTGTCGCTGGCGCGGATTTCGACCCGGACGAACCGGCGTATCAGGTTGCACCCGAATTACAGGCAGAGGGCTGGCGCCGTTTGATGCTGCCTGTGTACTTGTTGGTGTTTCTTGGCGCAGCGGTCTTTCAGTTTGTAGGTCATATTCACAGCGGTGCCGAACCACTATCTTTTTTTATCGACGTACTACCCACGTGGTTGATTCCATTTTTGATGGGCGTGTTGGTGACCTATGGTCTGAGTCGCCAGGTGGCGGTGTATGAGTCGGTCTGCGAGGGCGCGAAAGAAGGCTTTGACGTTGCGCTGCGCATAATTCCTTTTCTGGTGGCGATCTTGGTGGCGATTGCGCTGTTTCGATCCTCGGGGGCACTGGATATGTTAATTCAGATGTTGGCTCCATTGACTAACTTAATTGGTATGCCTGCGGACACTCTGCCTATGGCTTTGGTAAGGCCTCTGTCTGGTTCGGGTGCCTTTGCGGTTATGAGTGACATCGTGAACCAAGATCCCAACTCACTATCGGCGTTTATCGCGAGCGTCATGCAGGGCTCCACTGAGACTACCTTCTACGTCTTAGCCGTGTATTTCGGCGCCGTCGGCATTGTGCGCACGCGCTATGTAATAGTGGTTGCCTTGCTCGCAGACCTAACTGGCGTTCTCGCGGCGGTATTCTGGGGCAATGTATTTTTTACGGGCTAATCGTAGCGGCAATAAACGTTAACAGACTAGCTCAATGCTAAATGATGGTTACAGATGATGATTCGTCAATATGGGCACAGTTAAAGTCGGTTTTATCCTGCAACCCAACTTCTCATTGGTTGCTTTTACTGGCGCGCTCGATGCGCTTGTCACGGCTAATTTGGTATCCCCCGAGCCCGTGTTCGCGTACCAAACGTACGGTTTACCATCTGCTGTCACCACAAGCGACGTCGGTATCGAAATTGCCGCAAACGGAACTATTAAATCCTTAGAGAACGATTTTTCAAGCTTTGATGTGTTGATCGTTTGTGGCGGTCTGCGTTGTTCGTTGACAGAGTACTCGCCACTTAGTCACATTCTTAAGTCGTTTGACAAGCAAGGTGGCTTATTGGGTGGTTTGTGGAATGGCGCGGTAGCGTTGGCACACGCCAATTTACTCAGTCAGCAAGAATGCGCAATACATCCCGATAATCACGCGCTGATGAAAGAGCAATTCCCCCAAGTGAGTGTGTCTAAAAACACGCTGGTCGTCACCCAGCATCGCGCAACGTGCACCGGGCCCGCGAGCGCGCTCGAGATGATGTTGAAACTGATTGCGCGTTATCGAGGAGCTGAAATTGTCCGCGCGATACGCGAAATTCTCAGCTGCGATATTACCAGTGCTGATCAGGACGCTATTCCACTGCAGATGGCCGATGACCCCACGCTGCCTGAGCCGCTTCGCGAAGTTCTAGAGTTGATGCGCAAGAATATTGAAGAACCTTTAACCTTGGTAGAGCTCGCTGAACACAGTCAGGTATCACGGCGTCAAATGGAACGGCTGTTTCACGCTCACCTAGATAGTAGTCCCTCACGCTACTATTTAGAGTTGCGTTTAAGGCACGCGAAACGGCTGCTTGCACAAACTAATGAATCGATAACGAACGTTGCCATTGCCTGTGGCTTTGTCAGCATTAGCCATTTTAACAACTGCTTTAAAGATTCTTTTGGGATGACCCCCGGTGCCAGCCGAGCACGATCTGTCGCAGGAAAGATCGCAGCAGAACCTTAAGATTGCCGCCATAGTGTTAAGTCGCCCGCATCTGCTATCGCGAGCCCGAACTCTTGGCTCGCACTTTGTAGCCACAACCAGAGGTAATCGGCAAAGCTTCGCCGTACTACCAGTTCGAACTCTTGGGGTCCCAACCGGCGAATTACAGCACTCGATTTGGCAAACACCGTAGAAACTACTTTCCCCACAGGAAAGACATGCTGGTGCACGTCGACCGGCGTGGACTTCTTGAGAACGTCGACGACATGCTCACCGCTCAGAATAAAGACAGTCATCCCACCACTGCCATTTACCAGAGAATAATGGCCAGTCATCTCAGCGCGAAACCTGGCTTCAAGCTCAAACACCTTGTCGTTGGGCAGCGAGATAAGCCACTCGTCGGGTGCTATCCAGCGAATTACAACATCCGCCCCCTCTACACTGGTGAGAGGACGCAGCGGTAGAGCCACGCCTAAAATTTGGTGGGCGATATTGGTGAGCTGGGTATCATCGGGTTGACAGCGTAGGGTTAGGTGCCCCTGTAGGCCAAGTTCCTGAAATATTACACCAGCGGCCTGGGTCAAAAGAGACGCCATGTTGGCCAAGTCGACGTGGTGCAGTGGCGATTCGCCGCGAACTTTCGCGCTTGCTTCGGGTACCTGATTCATAATGGCAACGGGGCCTCTTGCTTCAGACATTTAGACGCTCTCCTGTCGGATCAAAGAACACGGTGCTGCAAATTTCCGCTTCGATGACTCGTCCGTCGGCTAGGGGGTAATATACTTTTTGACCTAGACGGTCCAAGCCGCCTTTGACCAGTCCTAGAGCGATACTACGGCCTAAGTTGGCGCTGTAGTAACTTGAGGTAACATGCCCCACCATCGGCATGGGAATGGGCGCCTTGGGGTCGAATACCCCTTGAGCCCCCTCGGGTAGTACAACATTGGGGTCGGTTGTTTTTAGGCCCACTAATTGCTTGCGATTCTGGCGTATGCAGTCTTCCCTTGCCATACCGCGTTTACCTATAAAGCTGAAAGGTTTTTGCTGGGCAACGGCCCAACCCATACCTAAATCGTAGGGGTGCACCGAGCCATCGGTGTCTTGGCCGACGATGATAAAGCCCTTTTCGGCTCGAAGAACGTGCATTGTCTCGGTACCGTAGGGGGTGATATTGTATTTTGCCCCATGCTCGAACACTTGCTCCCAAACATGTAAGCCGAAGTTGGCTTGTACATTAATTTCAAACGAGAGTTCGCCAGTAAACGATATGCGAAAGACCCTCGCTGGAACACCTGCTACGGTCATTTCTTTCCAGTCCATGTGGCTAAAGCTGTCGTTCGAGACGTCGGCATCCGTCAGTTCAGTCAGCAACTTACGGCTATTGGGTCCTGAAATTGTGATGGTCGCCCAGTGATCCGTCACGGTGTTGAAATACACCTCAAGCTCGGGCCATTCAGTCTGATGATAAAGCTCGAGCCATTCATACACTCTCGCTGCGCCACCGGTAGTGGTGGTCATAACGAAGTGGTTGTCGCCTAAACACGCGGTGACCCCATCGTCGAATAACATGCCGTCTTCGCCGCACATTAGTCCATAGCGGCAGCGGCCTACGGCGAGCTTAGCCCAGGCATTGGTATAGACGCGCCCTAAGAATTCGCGGGCATCTTTGCCTTGAATATCAATCTTGCCCAGGGTTGATGCGTCAAGAACACCCACAGATTCGCGCGTTGCGAGGCACTCGCGATCGACGGCCTGCTGCATGGTCTCCCCGTCTTTCGGGAAATACCATGGGCGCTTCCATTGCCCGACATCTTCAAATTTAGCACCATGCTTTAGGTGCCACGAATGCATGGCTGTGAAACGTTGCGGGTCGAATAATTCACCGCAATCCCGTCCCACAATGGCCCCAAAAGTTACCGGCGTATAGTTCGGGCGGAACATGGTTGTGCCCGTCTCAGGAATGGACTTACCCAACGCTTTGGCGGCAATGGCCATTCCATTAATGTTGCCGAGTTTCCCTTGATCGGTACCAAAACCCATGGCGGTGTAGCGCTTTACGTGTTCAATCGATTCATAGCCCTCGCGGCACGCAAGTTCGATACCAGCGGCAGTCACATCGTTCTGCAAATCAACAAATTGTTTCGGTGCTTGAGCGGTGCGTTTTGTGTGGGGAATAAGAAATAGCGCCATGGTGGGGTCTTGCGCTTCCGACTCTCTTGCTGGCACGGCAAGTTCGACCTTAGCCATACCAAGTTCGGTCAGCGCTTGATTGGCAGCGCTCACACCTTGAGCGATTGCGCCTGAGGTAGAATACTCGCCCGTGATCGCGCCTGCGGTCAGCTGTTTTTGCACGGTCGGGCCTGCCACAAAGCCGAGAATGTCTTCGTTCCAAATAGGCCTGCTGCCGGTGTGTCCGGCAAGGTGAATCACAGGACTCCAGCCACCACTGCTGGCAATGCTATCGGCGCGGACGCGAGTTGCCGGTCCAACTACTTTACTCCCGTCGGCACTGATCGGCGCAATCATAGCGGCTTTAACTCGCTTAGAGCCCACTGCATCGATAACGGCAGAGCCCGTAATCACCTGAATACCCAGTGTCGAAGCCTTGGCAACACAGGCGCCTTTGGGGTTCTGACGGGTATCGACAATTGCTGTGACTTTGCGCCCGCCTTCATGCCAATCAAAGGCGGTTTGATAGGCACTGTCATTAGTGGTCATCAGCACCAGCTCATTGCCGGGCACAACGCCATAGCGGTTGACATAGGTCGATACCGCGCTTGCCACCATGCAGCCAGGGACATCGTTATTGCCGAAGACCAGAGGTCGCTCGTGAGCACCGCAGGCCAACACCACCCATCTAGCACGCACACGATGTAAGCGTTGCCGTGGTTTGTTCGCGGGCGCTCGATCGGTCATATGATCGGTGCACCGTTCGTGAATAGTCAGAAAATTGTGATCGTGATAGCCATTGACGGTTGAGCGTGGGAGTAGCAAGGCGTCCTTGTAGGCCGACAACTCGCCTACGGCGTTTGTTATCCAAGTGTCAGCGGGCATACCATCTAGCTTCTCTTTTGAGCTTAACAGGCTGCCGCCAAACTCGGCTTGCTCATCGGCAAGAATCACGCGCGCGCCGGCTCGCGCCGCGGTAAGAGCTGCCGCCAAGCCTGCAGGGCCACCACCAACAACCAAGACATCGCAATGCTGGTTAAGCTTGTCATAAGTATCGGGGTCGTACTCGAGCGGCGAGCGGCCGAGCCCCGCTGCTTTGCGGATGAAGGTTTCGTAGGTTTCCCACATGGATTGTGGGTACATGAACGTTTTGTAGTAAAAGCCGGGCGGCATGACTTTGCCGCCAATCTTCCCTACATAACTCATTAAATCATTATCGACGCTAGGCCAGCCATTGACTGCCCCCGACACCAATCCATCAAACAGTTCTTGCTGAGTTGCGCGCACGTTCGGCACCTGCGTGGCTTCGGTCGCACCCAGTTGCATGATTGCATTGGGTTCGTCGGCACCTGCCGCCACAATGCCACGGGGGCGGCTGTACTTGAAGCTCCGGCCTACCACATCAATACCATTCGCTAGTAAAGCTGAGGCAAGGGTGTCGCCTTCGTAACCCTGCAGGCTTTTGCCATTGTAGGAAAACCGCAAGATTTTATTTCGGTTAATTCGGCCCCCGGTTTGGAGGCGATTTTTTTGTACCATTGTCGCTACTCCTTACTGAGCCGATTTTTCTGAGCTGACCACAGCGGGTTTTTCGCCAATCTTGTACACCTCTTTAATTTCATAGGTGACGGTATCGCGTGTGATATTAAAAAATTTACGGCAACCGGCGTTGTGCACCCACAGTTCGTGGTGCAATCCTCGAGGGTTTTTACGAAAATACAAATAGTTGCCCCACTCTTCATCTGAGCAGGCCTCAGGCTCGATGGGTCGCGCTATATGCGCTTGACCTTTGGGGTGAAACTCTTCTTCTTCGCGGTACTCGCAACAGTGCGGGCAGTAAATGTGGAACATTGCATCAACTCCTTAGTGCGCTACGCCGGCCGCGCCGTGTTCGTCAATCAATGAGCCAGAGTGAAATCTGAACATCGAAAATGGTTCGGCTAAAGCGTGCATCTCTCCGCTGGCGAGCGAGGCTGCAAACACATGCCCCGACCCTGTTGTTGCCTTGAATCCTCCGGTGCCCCAACCACAGTTAAAGAACAGATTCTCGATCGGTGTTTTGCTAATAATGGGGCACGCATCGGGTGTAGTGTCGACAATGCCACCCCATTGCCGGTTCATGCGAACTCGGCTGAAGATAGGGAACAGTTCAACAATGGCCTGCAGCGTATGTTCGATGGTCGGGTATGAGCCGCGCTGTCCATAGCCGTTGTAACCATCAATGCCGGCGCCGATGACTAGATCGCCTTTATCCGACTGACTGACGTAACCATGCACGTGATTGGACATCACCACGGTATCCAAAATAGGTTTGATGGGCTCGGATACCAGTGCTTGCAGCGGGTGGGACTCTAAGGGCAGTTCAAAACCTGCCATGTTAGCGATAACACTTGAGTTACCAGCGGTCACTGAGCCCACGCGATTCGCTTTGATATCGCCGTAGCGGTCGGTCTTGACGCCGACACAGGTGCCATCCTCAATCAGCAAATCGGTTACTGCTGTTTGTTGGATTAGGTCGACCCCAAGTGCGTCGGCACCGCGGGCGTAGCCCCAAGCGACAGCATCGTGGCGGGCAACGCCCGCCCGAGGCTGCCACGATGCGCCTAATACGGGGTAGCGTCGGTTGGCTGAACAATCCATGTGCGGCACGATTTCTTGTACTTGCTTGGCGTCTAGTACCTCGCCGTCAATACCATTTAGACGGTTGGCGTTAACGCGTCGCTGAATATCGCGCATGTCTTGTAAAGTGTGGCCTAAGTTTAATACGCCGCGTTGCGAAAACATGACGTTGTAGTTGAGGTCTTGCGATAAGCCCTCCCACAGTTTCATGGCGTGCTCGTACAGGTGAGCTGCTTCGTCCCACAAGTAATTAGAGCGAACGATCGTCGTGTTGCGCCCCGTATTACCGCCTCCGAGATAGCCTTTTTCGATAACGGCGACATTCGTGACTCCAAACGCCTTAGCTAAGTAGTACGCGGTGGCCAGCCCATGACCACCACCGCCAATGATAACGACGTCGTAGTGTTTTTTGGGCCTGGGGTTACGCCATGCGGGTTGCCAGTTTTCGTGATGACTGAGGCTGTGCTTTAACAGCCCAAAACCGGAGTAGTGCTGCATAATTACGCTTCCTTTGTGCGCGATTGAAGTCCCCTGCGTCACTGGCAAGCCCTCCACCAGTTGCTGTGTTGGCAATCGGTGTCGATCGGCAAGAGGAAGTTCGATAAGGACTTTGACTTGATGGCATCTTAAATGGTGATGGTCATCTAGGCCTGCTTGATAGCGCCGTTTTTATTTCTGCTTGCGACAAAAGGGGCCCCGAAGTCTAAAATTGGTTAGAAGCGCAGCAATATGTGAACGCTCACTCGCTTTATCCTCGGGGTTGTTGCTCGGTGCTTGGCGAC
>NZ_CBFHWH010000054.1:0-13598 GCF_965659035.1 Aequoribacter sp.
AGGGCAACGCTCAGGCTTACTCATGGTGATGGAGTATCCTTTACCGACTTCTATTGGGATATCGCACTCTAACTCAGCCGATAGCTTTGGCGACCAAGCGCCTGTCGCAAAAACGTATTGATCGCTGGTCAGCTTTCCTTGCGAGGTGAGTAGGCCCGAAATAGATGCCCCGCGTTTTTCAATGTTATCTACGCGGCATGCTTCTTTGAATACAACACCTTTTTCCGCCAGCTGCTGAGCCCAGCTTTTGACCAAACGATCTGGGCGAACCCGGCCTTCTTCTTCAAAGTAAAGCGCACCTGAAAGGTCGCTTCTGATTGCTGAGTCGAATTGTGAGAGTTCGTTACCCGGTATAGGGCGAGACTTTAGCCCGAACTCATTTGCCATCATTTGCGCTGTAGCAGCGTATTTTGACAAGACCTTTTCTGATTTAAAGAGGTAGAGAAGGCCCGTTTCGCGCCACTCTGCATCTAAGATCGGATTTCCCGAAAATAAATTCCGGTATTCCTGTAATGACGAATCGAGTATCGGTTTTAGTTGTTTTCCGCCATTGATCATATGCTGCTTAGAGCACAAGCCGGTAAATCGCCAGAGCCAGCGATACAGTTCCCATCGCCATTGAAACTTTAGTCGGAAAGCGGCATTGGGATTAAAAAAAGATTTGGCCCCGTCTATGATGGCAGAGGGTTGAGCCAGCGGCAGTATGTGGCTGGGGGTAATAAGGCCACAGTTGCCACCAGAGCTGCCACTACCGATGCGCCCCTGGTCAACAACAGTCACGTTGTGACCTGCTAGAGACAAATAGTGAGCGCAAGCAATCCCAATAATGCCAGAACCTACCACCAGTACGTTATGACTCATACGATCAACATACCCAATGCAAAAAGTGAACCGAGATTACGAACTCGAGGACATAAAACGACGATAAATGGATGCCGCCGAGAACAAGTCCTGAGCCGTCATGCCGACGGATTTGTACAGCGTGATTTGTTCATTGTTCAAGCGGCCCGCGAGATCGCCCGAAGCGACCAAACCGATCTCCCCAATAATATGCGTCATATCGATGGCGCCTTCCTGCACTGGAATCATTACGTCGCCTGCTTCTGCGACAGTAGACGCCAGCGAATCGACATAGAGTCTAGAATCAACAATCAAGGCCGTATCGGCTTCTCTAGCCGATAAACTGTGCGAGCCAACAAGGTTGATGTGCGCTCCGGGCTTTACCCACTCACGTTTGAGTATCGGCTCGGCGGCCGCAGTGACTGTGCAGACAATATCGCATTCAGCAGCTTTAGCCGGGTCGGCAACCGCTCGAATGGACAAGCCGGTCCGTTCCGATTGTTTATCGGCGAAGGCCACTGCGGCATCGTAGTTGCGCGCCCATACTAGGATGCTCTGGATCGGGCGCACAGCAGTGATAGCATCAATGTGGGTTTCGGCCTGCAAGCCCGCCCCGAAGATCCCTAGGGTCTTTGCTTCGGCCCTTGCCAGCAGGTCAGTCGCGAGCCCGGAAGCAGCTGCGGTGCGAAGGCCGGTGACTGAAGAACCTTCGATTAGGGCTTTAGGCTCGCCACTATCATAGTCAAATAAAGTAATAACGCCCTGAATGGTCGGGAGTCCTTGCTGGGCATTATCAGAATGTAAACTGATCAGTTTAACACCATAAAAGCCAAGTTCTTTGCAAGCGCCGGGCATGTAGAGTAGCGTCTTGCCTTGCTCAACCGGGAGAGAACCACGCAGTGGAACCTGCACACCATTTCGAGAGAAGGCAACCATCGCGTCTCGAACGGCTTGGATGCAGTCTTTCATGGGCAGCAAGTCTTGCACTTGTGTCGCATTTATTTGTATTACGGACATTGTTTCGCCTTTTCGTTGGTGAATCTCAAGTGGGGAAGGAAGAGAGCAATATAACTTAGCTGTTTAAGACCACACTTCTTGATAAACGCGCAGGAGATTCAACCCAAGAATTTTCTGGATATCGCCCTCAGCATAGCCTCGACTAAGTAAAGCCTCGGTCATTCGGGGCATCGTTTTTGGCGTTTCAATGCCTGCTGGATAAATATGCGGTGGCTTCGGATAATCAGGTCCCGACCAAGCGCCAGCGGCTACGTATGACTCAAAAAGCTTAATGGCCTCTTCATCGTTGGCGACAGGCTGTTGACCCGGGTAGTAATCAATCCCCAATGAGACATGATCGATACCGCCTACGTTAACAATGTGGTCGACGTGCTCAAGGAATTGGGCCATGGAAGGGGTGCTAGACGAAGAAATAAAGCCGGGAAAACCGACCACTCCTACGACACCGCCTGATTTGGCAATGGCTCTGATTTGATCGTCATTGATATTCCGATCGCTCTGGGTTTTGAAGACTTGCTTGGCATTAGAGTGCGAGCAAATAACCGGTCGCTTTGAGATTTCAATAGCCTCTAAAGTTGTTCGCACCCCAGTGTGCGAGCAATCGACAATAACACCAACCTCGTTGCAGCGCTCCACAAACTGTCTTCCGAAGTCGGTCAGTCCCTTGTCTTTAACCTGCGCGCCCGATCCAATGAGATTATCAACGTTATAAGTTAGCTGCATAATGCGCACACCTAACTTGTGGAATAAATTGACATTATTGAGATTATCTTTAATCGCGTCTGTGCCCTGGAAGTGGAATACGAATCCAGTTTTACCCTGTGCCTTGGCGTTATAAACGTCTTGTGCCGTTTCAATCAACATGAGGTCATCCCGCGATCGGATGAACTCTAGCAAATACCCGATGAAGTTGAGCGAGACCTCTACTGGGACGGGGCCTCCTACGGTGGGTGTCACGATAGTAACGCCACCCTCGATGTACCAATCAATGTACTCTGGCGCTTCCAATAGAGGGCACGTTCCATCTATAACAATGGCATTGTCGTGCAGTTGCTTTGCGTTGGGGTCATACATAAGGACTCTCTTTTTTTTGACTCTCCTCGATTATAAGGCGAGGTCTAGAGAATTCTTATCGATGCTTTAATGATTCTTGTGCATTTTTATCGTCCCATCTATAAAAATGAGATCTACCGCCGAGCAAGAAGGGTACTTTATTGCAGAGCCCAAGATGCTTCATGTCGTGGCGTGGCATTTGACGACGGGTGATGGCCCCGGTGGCGGGGCCGCCATCTTAATAAGCCGCTGCGTGGCAGAGCGCCATCTTTTTGAGCTGAGTTTAACTAACGACGGTAAGTTTTTGTTTCTCGACGAGCTCTAGATCGATTTCGTACCCGAGCCCTGGCTTCGTTGGTGCATGAGCGAAGCCTTCTGAGTCAATTTGAATTTCTTCAACTAGACCATGCCACCAAGTTTCATGTGGTAGCAACACTTCCATAAAAGTCGTGTTGGGAATCGCCATTTGAATATGCAAGTTGGCTACATCGTTCACTGAGTTGCCACCGTGATGAATTTCGAGATTCATCGCAAACGCCTCGGCTAGATGGGCAATTTTTAACATGGAGGTAAGGCCACCCTTGATCAAGACATCGCCCCGCAAAATGTCAGTGGCTTTATTCATGATCCAGGGCGCATAATCGTCCAACCAGCCGCAGGGGAACTCAGTCGCCATAACTGGTATATCCATTTTCTCGGTCAGTTTTGTGTAGTTATAAATATCGGTTATGGGCAAGGGATCTTCGTACCACATGAAGCCCATCTCGTGAATCGCACGCCCAACTTTCACCGCTTCTCCAAGGTCATACGCTGAACGCGAATCCAGCATCAAGGTAAAATCATCGCCCACCGCTTTGCGAACAGCTTCACACGCCGCGATATCGTCGCGCCAGTTTTGCGGTGGATGCAGCTTGTAGCCATGCAGGCCACGCTCTTTGACCGCAAGCGCTTGCTCTACGTAACCATCGATAGAATCGTGTTGTTCTGAGCTCGCGTAAACAGGAATTTTTTGTCGATAGGTCCCCATCATGGCGTGGATAGGGAGCCCGCTGACTTTTCCAGCGAGATCCCATAGCGCGACATCAATTGCGCAGACCGCAAAAGTGCTAACTTGGGCTCTCATGATCGACATGCGTTCGAATAGTCGGGCACGATCTAAGGGGTTTTCGCCCATGAGGATTGGCTTCAAGAATCGTGTAATGAAGGGCGCTTCAAGACTCGCTGGGTGAACGCATAAACCCAGCAAGGAATGACCCTCAATGCCCTCATCTGTCTCTATTTTTACAAGACCCAGGTCGCTTGTCGTCGAGACAGCGTTAACCGCATGATCATAGCTTTTAAGGGGGATATCTTCCCACTTAAACAAGGTTACGGTGACATTTGTAATCTTCATTATGATTGCTCGTTTCTCGTGTTTGGTTAGGTGTCTAGCCCGTGGCGAGCACAATCTCGGCTTTGTGCTCGCCTAATACAGGCATGTGAGTGTTCTCGCTTAATAACCGCTTGGAATACTCGTCCGCTTAGCCCTTTTGCGCCTTATTCAATTGATCAGCAACAATCTGCCGCATTACCTGATTACTGCCGTCATAGATTTGGGTTAATTTGGCATCGCGGAACATTCGTTCGACCGGGTATTCTTTTAGATAACCATAGCCACCGTGCACTTGAACGGCATCTGTGGCGACTGCCATCGCAGCATCGCAGCAAGCGATTTTCGCCATAGAACTAAACATATCCACCCGCGGGTCGTCGTTCATTAGCAGCTGAACACCCTTATAGAGAAGGGCGCGGCTGGCCTCTACTTTTACAGCCATATCCGCGATCATACCTTTTATCATCTGGAATTCCGCGATCGGTTTGCCCATTTGTACTCGCTCGTTGGTGTAACGCACTGCTTCTTCGAGTGCACCCTGGGCGATACCTAATGCCAGAGCGGAAATGGTTAAACGTGATGTCTTGAGGTAATTTTTAAAGTAGCTGAGGCCTTTTTGTGGGTCGCCAACACATCGGGAATCCGGGACGAAACAGTCATCAAAAATAACGTCGCTAGTTGGACTGCCGCGCTGTCCCATCTTGTCTTCTTTGGCACCAAACGATACGCCTTTGTCATCTTTATGAACGACAAAAACGCCGAAAGAGCGGTCATCACTCTTGCCTGTTCGTACCATGACCAGATACCAATCAGCCCACCCGCCATTTGTGATGAAGCGTTTGTTACCATTGATAACCCAGCCACCATCGACTTTTTTGGCATGCGCTTTAATAGCCATTAAGTCAGATCCAGCTTGGGGCTCAGTCATTGCCCACCCCGCTTTTTTCTCACCACTAGCCACGCCCCGCACAAGCTCTTTCAGCTCATCGCTGCCGTTTTCAATGATGATGCTAAATAGCCAGCTGCTTGAAATCGTTAGGGAGGACGATGCGCAGACGCGAGCAAGCTCCTCTGTAGCGATAACCTGTAGCATTAAATCGCCGTCGGCGCCGCCATATTCTTGAGGGAAGGGGATACCTTGTAAACCCAATTCTCTTGCAGCTTCAAAGGCTTCTTCCGGCGCGCGATTTTCCTGATCAATAATGGCCGCGAAGGGCTTGACCTTTTCCTCAGAGAAACGCCGTACTACTTGGCGAAATTCTTCGTAAAGATCACTCATTTCGTTGTTGCTCATACTCTACCCACCTCTTTAGATATAAGGAGATTAAATTAAACCATCGACATTGAGATTATCGGATCATATCTCAATCTATTTGGACTACTCTTCTATGTAAGGCTGTAAGGCCTTCGCGGCCAGCAAAAAGAACCCTTGGCCAAACATTGCCCAATCGAACGTTACATTCGGGCCGCCGGGTGGCACAGAGACACCAGGAATCTTGCCTGAAGTTTCAACGGAGCCCGCGACCACGTTAAAAGCTCTTAAAGCATCTGCGATTAAAGCGTTGTCAATCAACCCGAGTTCAACGGCGCGGGGAATGGCATAAGCAAACATCAATGTGCCCGATGCTTCGAGTTTAGCCGTAGGGTCATCGAGGGTATTGCGGAAATAACCGCTGGCATCTTGATACTGGCTCATGGCGGTGATTGTGCGCACAGCAATATCCCTAAAGAACGGTGCTTTTGGATGTGTTGGTAGTAACTCCAAGAGTTCGATGGCTGCCAAGAACAACCAGCCACATCCGCGAGCCCAGAAGGTAGATTGTGGAAAGGTATTTGGCACTTCGCACCACATGTGACGTGCGAGATTAGCCTTTTCATCGAGTAGGTGGGCAACATGCACCTCGAGTTGATTGACGCCTTCTTGAATGTACTTTTCCTGGTTGGTTATTTGTCCAAATTTCACCAGGAATGGACACGTCAGATACGTAGAGTCAATCCAAAGCTCAAGTGCTTCGTAGCGGGGCGCTATTCCACCGTCACTGGTACGTGGAGAGTTGACCAAGGCCTCAATCTGACGCTCTGCGGCGGCGAGATACTCTGCCCTTTTAGTCCGCTCGTAAAGCGCCAGCAGCGGCATGCCCAGTGACGAAGATAAGGACCCTGTCGGGGTATAATCGATTCCCACTTCAGCGGCTTTGAAGGCGTTGGCATAAGAGAGGTTGCCGGCTGATGTTTGCGTCGCAACCGCACGATCTAACCAGGTTTGCACTGCGGCTAGGGCATCACTGTCGCCCCAAGCCTGCAATCCTGTCATCGCGATCGCCTTCTCCCAGGAATCCCGTTCAAAGTTATAGCCATATCGTGGTGCGTTATGATTCACAGTAAATTCTGTGACCCGTCCTACTAGCGTCTTCAGTTCCTGAGCTTTCATTATTGTCCTCTGAACATTGTGGATACTATCCAGATGGTATGTGACTCTAAATTTAGTGTCAACACAGTCTTTCCCAGAAAACCTGAGGGGGAGGGTGTGATGTTAATTTGCTTACTATTGAGCCCGAATGCAAGGCGGAGGAGCGCAGAGCTGCGCGTCTCAGATTGGGCGAGTAGGTACCGTAGAGCGATAAGATTGCGACCCGCGAGTCAGCGAAGTAATGAGATCGGCTTGGTTTTATTCTGGGCTCACCAGGACGTATGTGCTATTCGAAAAGGATTCAAGACTGGGTCATCGGTTCAGATCGGCTATCATGCCCCAAAAGTTTGACGCGGATGATGTGTTGTATGAGCTTCGGCCCCAGGCTAAGCCAGTGGGGCTCGCGGCTCTGAACTCAGTTTTGTCGCCCTAAAAACGAGGCTCAGACGTCATTCAGTAATATACATATTCATCCATTCAGCGATCAGCGCGGGTGTGTCTTCACCCTCGATCTCAACGGTAACACTAATTTTAAAAATGAAGCGTTTCTCGTCTTTGCGTTCGACATCTATTACCTCGCTGTGGAGACGAACCCGTTTGCCTGAGCGCACGGGTGCCAGAAAGCGGACTTTGTCGAACCCGTAGTTCAGTCCATGTACCATATTTTCAGGCACCACGAAATTTTCCATTAAGTAGGGCAGTAGCGAGAGCGTCAATAAACCGTGTGCAATGGTCCCACCCAACGGTGTCTGTTTGGCTTTTTCCTCATCGACATGGATGAAATATTTATCTCCTGAGCACTCGGCAAACATGTTGATGCGGTCCTGAGTCAGTTCAATCCATGGGGTCGACGGAAGCTGGGTTCCTACCGCATGAATTAGCTCATCTTTGGCGACGATCTGCACGGGCATAGTGATATCCTCTTTGGTCACAATGTGGCTAAATTTGAACCGCTTTTTCAGCGGGGCGATTTGGCTGTCGCACGGGATAGTAGGTGACAGCTAAGGTCTTTTGGTCAGCTTTACGTGAGTCGGACGAGCCAAATACTATCTGGATAGTATCACCCTTGTTCGGCAATTAAAAAGAAGTTCCTGACCCTTTCATGGTCGGATCAGGGTCGGATGCTAGCCTTAAGCGCCGCGAAATCCTGACGGTGAAGCCTGATGAACGTTTTCGATAACGTTTTCCGCTGCGGCGTTATCTGGGATGAATCGCTTCTAACGTAGAGTCGATAGATCAGCGGAAAATGACGGGATGAAGTAGCGCATCTCTGATCGACTTTATGAGTTGGGGGCCCACCTCCTGGCTCAGCCCCGACCGATACCACAGCAGCATATTACCGTCGCGAATCGCGATAAGTGAAGTGACCGTATTCTCGACATTGGTACCTGATGACAGCTCTCCGTTTGCTACGCCCTCAGAGATAATCTCAGTCAGCATGCGGGTCAATTTGCCGTAACTGGTCTCAATTTTCTGGTGAACATCTGGGTCTAGATGGGCACAACTTATCGACATCATGATGAGTACCCCGATATCGTCGGGGTGCTTCGCCGCCCACTTGGCTTGAAAACTAACAAAACGGAAAAACTTGTCTTTCGCTGATTCGTGGGTCAAGGCCAATTCTTGCAGGAGTAACTCTACCGACCGGAATTCGATGTCGTGCAAAATTTCGAGGATCAGCCGTTTTTTACTTTTAAAATGGTAGTAAACCGCGCCTTTCGTGAATCCAGCCGTATTCGCAATCTCTTCAAGGCTCGCATTCGCATACCCTTTCGTCGCGATCAATTTTAAGGCGGCTGCTTTGATCTTAGCGGTACTTTGCTCGCGGTTATTT
Source organism: Aequoribacter sp. (assembly GCF_965659035.1). Classification (NCBI taxonomy): domain Bacteria; kingdom Pseudomonadati; phylum Pseudomonadota; class Gammaproteobacteria; order Cellvibrionales; family Halieaceae; genus Aequoribacter; species Aequoribacter sp. The sequence goes on from NZ_CBFHWH010000054.1 coordinate 8,527, forward strand.
GTTGGCTTCATAGAATCTTGGTGCTCTTAAGGACCCGACATTGTCGCAAATGCCCAGTGATAAATGCAAACATCGCTCTCCTGGTCATGATACTACACGTTGCCAGTCGTTTTCACCGAGGTGAGGTACGGCAAAACGGGGATGTTTGTAGCGCTAGCCTCGTGGGTCGACATCCAGTATTCGCTGCGTTGACTCCATAATACAAATAAAATACTATCCGGATAGTATAAAAATCAAGGCGTCAACTATGGTTGTGCCTAAATCACGTTAGTTAACAGTTTGGTGAGCGAGAAAAAAGTGATGGAAAAAGACTCTACTAAAACGGGGCCCCTTGCGGGAATCAAGGTGCTGGATTTAACGGGCAACGCTCCTGGGCCCTATTGCACAATGTTGCTAGCCGATATGGGTGCAGACGTCATTGTTGTTGGTGGAGGTCGGGCAGGCGGGCCAGTCAGTACGTTTTCACCTGGAAAACGCTATGTAAGCCTAAACCTGAAATCACCTGCGGGTACTAGGGCGCTCAAAAGGTTGGTAGAAGACACCGATATCTTGGTTGAAGGCTATCGGCCTGGTGTTATGAAGCGCCTGGGCCTCGATTACGACGTTTTACAGCAAGTAAATGAGAGGCTAATTTACTGCTCTTTGACGGGTTATGGGCAAACGGGGCCAATGTCCAATGATGCAGGCCACGATATCAATTATATCGCACTGAGTGGTGTATTGGGCTCTATGGGGCCGACAGACCAGCCGCCGCTGCCGCCGCTTAACTTGGTTGCTGATTTTGCAGGCGGGAGCCTATTTGCACTGAACGGCATATTGGCTGCACTCTATGAACGCGAGCGGTCTGGACTGGGGCAATATATCGACGTGGCGATGATCGATGGATGTCTGTCGATGATGGCGATGCATTTCCCGATTTGGGAAACCACCTACATGCCCGGGCGCGGCAAGAATTTTACGGGTGGACATTTTCCTTTTTATCGCTGCTATGAGTGCAGTGACGGAAAATACATGTCGGTTGGCGCGATTGAGCCGCACTTTTACGTGTCTTTATGTACAAAGCTTGGGCTTGAGGATGTGCCTGAACAGATGGATACAAATTTGTGGGATGCCACAGCAGCGCGCTTTGAGGCTGCGTTTAAAACAAAAACGCGCAGCGAATGGGAAGACATTTTCGACGGCTCTGATGCTTGCGTCGCACCCGTCTTGACACCTGACGAAGTTTGGGCTCATCCACAAGTGCAGGCGCGTTGCCCGTCTGCACAGCACCGATCCGTGCCGCCCGCGCCACTCTTAAGTCGCTCCCCTTTGCATCGGGGCGAGCTGGATGAGAGCAATCAGACTCAAGCCGTATTGCGGGAATTGGGTTTTACGGATGACGATATCCTGGCTGCCATGCCTGACAACCTAGCTCAAGTGGAGCTGGTCCAAGCGTGGCCCCAAGATGTTTAGTATGCCCGCCTGTGCCTAGATTGCGTCACAAAATTTAACGACATAAGCGGGCCTCAGATTAGCCTGACAAGCCTAGAGCGGTTTGTCGGGCTATTTAAAGCGCACGTGGATGTCGCCCAGGCCATGGTCGAAGCGTGCGAGGACCGTATCGCCGGCTTCAATGGGTTGTGCGGCGATCATGGCACCCGATAGTATGATGTCGCCAGGTTCTAATGTGCGGCCAAGCTCGTGTAGCTTATTTGCGAGCCACGCTACTGCGGAGAGAGGGTTGCCCATAACCTGATCGGAGGCTCCTTTCGCCCGTTCCTCACCGTTTATCACTAGGCTTGTGTTGACCGCACAGATGTCAATGTCACGCAGGAGCACAGGTGTTTGTCCGATGACGACACCGCCAGCTGCACCGATATCCGCGGTGATGTCACGCACATCTATTCCCGCGGTACGAGCGACACGAAAGTCGGCAATTTCTATCGCCGGTACGATAAAATCAGTGGCGTTAACGACATCTTCAGTACGGATGTCTGGCCCCGCGAGTTGGTCTTTTAGCACAAAAGCTAACTCGCATTCTGCGACGGGGGTTAACCAGGTTGATCGATCTAGCTCGCTGTTTTCTTCGGCAAACATGTGGTCTAACAGTCTGCCAAAGTTTGGAGATTTGCTACCTACAAGAGCTTGTATTGCGCCGGATGTGAGGCCTATTTTGTAGCCTCTGACGTGACTTCCCGTCTTCTCAAACATTGTCACGACGCTGCTTTGAATATGATATGAATCTTCTAACTCAATCTCTGGATAAGACTTTGTAAGAAGCGGCAGGGGGGTTGTGTTTTGGATGCCGTGGTAAATTGCCGCTGCGATTGATTCACGGACGTCGTCTGTCAACATGTTCGTTCCTATCCTTGTTGGGTTACTTGTATTATTGCTGTCTTTAGGCTGGCTATTGCCGGGTGGGCAATGGCGTTTTTTAGCGTTACGGTTTGCCAGTTCGCGGGTGTGCCCAGCTCAATGGGTAATTCTACAATGAGCTTGGCGGCTAATTCATTGCTCACGCAGCTAGGTAGGGTGAGTAGCATCAGATCGCTGTGAATCACAGCATCTCGGACAATCGCGATATTGTCGCTTTCAATCGCGAGCTCAATGTCATCCCTGCTACGCAAACCAAACAGGTCAGCAAGATGATCGATCATTATGGTGGGAAAATGCGCCCCAGCAAACCGGTAGGGTAAGAGATCTTGAAAAGAGAGCTTGGGCAAATCTAGCACGGGGTGCCCAGCTCGACAAAACACCCGTCCTTGCTGTGGCGGGATAGAGGCCATTTCGAATTCTGAAGAGCGAGTTGGTAAATCGCGCCCGTCGCCAATAATGAGATCCAGCTTTTCCTTGCGCAGAAGATCCAGTAATACTGAGGTTGAGGCAACTGACACGTCGGCTCTAACTCGCCCGTTTTCTGTTAGCCATTTACCAAGAATAGCGCCCCCTATGCTCGCTGCCGAGTGAGCCGTCATTCCTATTCTCAGTTCACCTGCGAGTCCTTGCACCAAATAGCCTATTTCTTTTTTAAGATTTTTGGCCTCAGCAAGCAGGACATCGACTCGCACCAGCAAGTCTCTGCCTGCCGGAGTGACCCTAATCGGACGTTCGCTACGATCGAAGAGCTGTACTCCGATATGCTCCTCGAGGGTGCGGATCGAGTTGCTCAAAGCAGGTTGTGTTATATGTGCCCTGCGAGCCGCGGACGCGAAATTTCCCGTTTCTGTGACGAGACGAAAGTGGTTCAGCTGATTGAGATTGAACATCAAGTACTCCTGCGCCTGCGTAATTTGGTTTGCACCGAGTTGCTACAGTCCTCTCTGTGAATTATATTCATAAAATGTATGAACATGCAGAATAAATTGAATTGGACTGAATTGTAAGAGTTGTCTAGCTTAAACAATAACTCAGGCTCTGGTCTCTAATAAGGAATAAAACGATGATGAATGAACATGCGCGCCAGCAGCGCCTAGACATGACACTTGACGATCGTCTGCAGCAACAAGAGGGTTGGGTTTACATGACCGGCATGCAGGCGCTGGTCCGTGTCCCGATTCAACAGCGCCTACGCGACGAGGCGGCAGGACTCAATACAGGGGGTTATATCTCGGGATACCGCGGTTCACCGGTCGGTGCTTACGATATGGCCCTGCAGAAATCTGAGAAAGAATTAAAATCGCACAACATCTATTTTCAGCCGGGTTTGAACGAGGACTTGGCGGCCACGGCGACTTGGGGCGCACAGATGGTGGGTTTATTTCCCGGCGCCACAGTGGATGGGGTTTTCTCGATCTGGTACGGCAAAGCGCCCGGGCTGGACCGTTCGATGGATGCTATTCGTCACGCTAATCTAGCAGGCACCAGTGCCAAGGGTGGAACATTGCTCTTAGTCGGTGACGACCACGGGGCCAAGTCATCAACGCTGGCATGCTACTCAGATACCAACTTCGCGGCTCTGGGCTTGCCTTTTCTTGCGCCGGCAAACGTGCAGGATGTTTTCGATTACGGGCTTCATGGCATAGCCATGAGCCGCTATGCCTCCACACTTGTCGGCATGAAATTGGTGACCGATGTGGTCGAGGGTGGTGGTTCCGTCTATGTGTCGCCTGACAGCCCCAACATTGTAACACCAGAGGACTTGGGGCCTGATACGACGATCAAAACATTTACCCCATTTTTGGAGCAAGAGCGTCTGTTATGGGATGTGAAGATAAAGAAAGTTATTAATTATGCACGAGTTAATAGATTAAATTCCATTGAGAGCAGTGCTGGCGCACGCATCGGTATTATGGCTGCGGGCAAGGCTTGGCAGGATATGGCGCAAGCGCTTTCGAGTCTGGGTTATGCGGACGGAAAGTTGGGTGACACGCCCATAAGCCTTTTGAAAATAGGTATGGTTTGGCCGCTTGATGATGAAATAGTGCGTGATTTTTGCCAGGGCCTAGACACGCTATTAATCGTTGAGGAAAAGCGTCCTTTGCTTGAAGATCAGGTGCGCTCTATTCTTTACGGTTCGGACATCCGACCTAATATTATCGGTAAAAATTTCAAAGGTCATGCGGACTCTCTCGCTGGTGCAGATTCTGCGTTTCCTGCTTATGGCGAAATCAACCCAAACCTTGTGGCGCAAGTCCTCGTCCGCGTTTTAGAGGATACCGGGTTAGACTCGGGTATTCAGCTCCCCGAGTGTCTCAAGAGCCAGTCAGTCTTGCCAGGAGGCGTCGAGAGACCACCCTCATTCTGTGCGGGCTGTCCGCATGGTCGATCGACCCAAGTTATTGATGGGAGTCGTGCCTTGGCGGGTATTGGCTGCCATTCACTCTCGATTTTACGTGATGCAACGAAAACAAATTCGATGAGTCACATGGGTGCTGAAGGGGTAATGTGGGCGGGGCAATTCCCGTTCACTACCGAGAAACATGTTTTTGCCAATATGGGAGATGGAACGTATTTCCATTCTGGTCACCTCGCCATCCGAGCTGCAGTGGCCTCAAAGGCGAACATCACTTACAAAATCCTCCATAATGGTTTTGTCTCCATGACAGGTGGACAGCATCACGACGGGGACGTTTCGCCCGAAACGATGGTCAAAC